>JAUWCW010000101.1 GCA_030609125.1 Candidatus Rokuibacteriota bacterium | reverse complement strand
CAAGGAGCTCTTCTCTCTCGGCAAGGTGGAGCCCCACCGTGAAAAATCCGGCGCCCGGGGGAAGATCTCCTTCAAGCCCGTGAGCCTCTTCTACACCATCGGCGAGGGCATGGAGCAGCTCTTCGGCAAGTCACGGAGCCGCTTCGGCAGGGACATCATCGAGGTGGCGGGAAGACATGACAGCCTCGACGTCGTCAGGGACATCGCCGGCGGGCGCCTGGTGCCCCGGCTCGCGGCCCTGCACTATTGCCGGGGCTGTATGGACGGACCGGCCCTCGATTCGCGGCTGAGCCCCTACATGAAGCGGGAAATGATCCTGAAGATGCTGGGCGAAGACCGGACCGGCCTCCCGCGGCTGAGGCCGTCGAGGGAGGAGGAGTCCCTTGATCTTTCCCGCACCTACAGCAACAAAAAGGTCTCCTTCCCCGTCCCTTCCCGGGCGGACGTGACGAAGATCCTGCACTCGGTTGAGATCTTCAACAGGGAGGATGAGCTCAACTGCGGCGCCTGCGGGTTCAGGACCTGCCGGGAGAAGGCGGTGGCCATCTTCCAGGGGCTCGCGGCGCCCGAGGTCTGCTTCCCCTACTCCATCCGCCACCTCAACCAGCACAACCTGGAACTCCGGCAGCGGGTCAACCTTCTCAGACAGGAAGTTGACATCAGCCGCGATTTCGACTTCGTCGTCGGCAGATCAAAGCAGATGCAGCACATCCTCGACCTGGCGAAGAAGGTCGCTCCCGCACCGACGAACGTCCTCATCCGGGGAGAGAGCGGAACCGGCAAGGAGCTGATCGCCAAGGCCATACACCGGCACAGCAAACGCGCCGACCGTCCCCTGATCAGCATCAACTGCACCGCCCTGGCCGAAACCCTCCTCGAGAGCGAGCTCTTCGGCCACGTCAGGGGCGCCTTCACCGGCGCCACGGCCGCCAAGAAGGGCCTCTTCGAAGAGGCCCACCAGAGCACGCTCTTTCTCGACGAGATCGGCGAGATCTCCCCGGAGCTGCAGAAGAAGCTCCTGCGGGTCATCGAGACGGGGGAATTCAAACGGGTCGGCGAGGCGAAAGTCAAACGCGCCGACGTCCGGCTCATCGCCGCCACGAACCACAACCTGGAAAAGGCAATCGAGGAGGGGCGCTTCAGGGAGGACCTCTACTATCGCCTGACAACTCTCGTCATAAGGATGCCTCCGTTGAGGGAACACAAGGAGGACATTCCCCCTCTCATAGAGCACTTCCTCAAGAAGGCCTGCGGCAAGATCAACAAGCACGTCCAGGGCCTTCACCCGGAAGCCTTCCAGATGCTGACCGACTATCACTGGCCCGGGAACGTCCGGGAGCTGGAAAACGTCATCGAGAGGGCCGTGGTCCTTGCTCCGGGGAACGAGATCCTCGTCAGCCACCTGCCCAACCGGGTGCAGGTGCCCAAGATGAAGGACTCGCCCGACACCGTCACCAGCCAGAGCTTCCGAGAAAAACGCCTGGACTACGTGGAGAATGTGGAGAGGAACCTGATCCGCCAGTACCTCGTTCAGACTAAGGGGAACGTGACGGAAGCGGCCCGGCTCGCCGGCCTTCCCCGCCGCTCCTTCCACAGGCTCCTGCAGAAGCTCAATATCCACTCGAAGAAGTTTGAAAAGTAGAGGGCCCTCAGGCGGCGACGGTGGCGCCGATGAAGCCCAGGATCATATCGGCCTGGGCGGAGAGGGAGTAGTTCGCCCCGGCCGGCTTGGAAGAATCTCCACACCCCATCAGGTCGGGGGCGAAGAAGGTGAGGTGGTCCTTCAGGAGAGACACCACGTCCTTCCAGAGAAAGGAGTAGGTGGTGATGCCGTGAAGAAAAAGAGCCGCATCCGGCGCTCCTTGGAAAGACTGAAAAACCCCTTTTCCCCTGCCGCTACCGGCATCCACTCGTAAATCTAGGCGCACCTCGGGCGGCTGTCAAGTCCGAGCGTCCGGGCCTTCCTCCGCGCCACGGAAGAGAAATACATGAGAAGATCGCTAAGATTCTTGACAGTCCGAACCGCAGGGGGTAAAAAGAATTGATGATGCCCTGAAGAGGGCCCTGCGGAGGCTTACAGGCAGCACCAGGAATCCCGGGAGGAATGGTACATGAGCCGGTTCGATGAAGTTTACAGCAAGTCTCTCAACGATCCCCAGGCCTTCTGGGCCGAAGCCGCCGAAGACGTGAGCTGGTTCCAGAGATGGGACAAGGTCCTGGATGACAGCGACGCCCCCTTTTACCGGTGGTTCACAGGCGCCGTCTGCAACACCTGCTACAACGCCCTCGACTACCACGTGGAGCACGGGCGGGCGGACCAGACGGCCCTCATCTACGACAGTCCCGTAACCGATACCGTCAAGTCCTTCACCTACCGGGAGCTCCTTGACCTGACAGCCCGCTTCGCCGGGGTGCTGGCGGCCCGGGGGGTCGCGAAGGGCGATCGCGTCGTCATCTACATGCCGATGATTTCCGAGGCGGTGATAGCGATGCTGGCCTGTGCCAGGCTGGGGGCGGTGCACTCGGTCGTTTTCGGCGGCTTCGCCGCCCACGAGCTGGCGGTCCGGATCGACGACGCCACACCGAAGGTCGTCGTCTCCGCGTCCTGCGGCATCGAGGTCACCCGGATCATCCCCTACAAGCCCCTTCTCGACAAGGCCATCGAACTCGCCGGGCACAAGCCGGATTCATGCGTCATCGTCCAGAGACCGCAGGAGGAAGCGACGATGGTCGGGGGCAGGGACGTGGACTGGAACGAGGCCATGGGATCCGCCGAGCCGCACGAGTGTGTCCCGGTGGCCGCCACCGACCCCCTCTACATTCTCTACACCTCGGGAACCACCGGGCAGCCGAAGGGCGTGGTCCGGGACAACGGAGGTCACATCGTCGCCCTGAAGTGGTCGATGAAGAACATCTACAACTCCCGGCCGGGAGAGGTTTACTGGGCCGCCTCCGACATCGGCTGGGTGGTCGGCCACTCCTACATCGTCTACGGTCCCCTCTTCAACGGGAACACCACGATCCTCTACGAGGGAAAACCCGTCGGCACACCCGACCCGGGGGCTTTCTGGCGTGTCATTTCTCAGCACAAAGTGGGCACCCTCTTCACCGCACCCACCGCCTTCAGGGCGATCAAGAAGGAGGACCCGGAGGGGACGCACCTCGAGAAATATGATCTCTCCTCCTTCAAGGCCCTTTTCCTCGCCGGCGAGCGCTGCGACCCGGACACCCTCACCTGGGCGGAGCAGATCCTCGGCGTCCCCGTCATCGACCACTGGTGGCAGACCGAAACGGGATGGGCCATCTGCGCCAACTGTCTCGGCATCGAGCACCTGCCGGTGAAAAAAGGCTCGCCCACCCGCCCCGTCCCCGGCATGGACGTGCGCGTCCTCGGCGAGGACGGCAGTGAGCTGAAGGCGGGAGAGCTCGGCGCGCTGGTCATAAAGCTTCCCCTGCCGCCGGGCACCTTCCCGACGCTCTGGCGGGCAAAGGAGCGCTTTTTCGAGGCCTATCTGAGCCGCTATCCCGGCTGCTACCAGACCTTCGACGCCGGCGTCATCGACGAGGACGGCTACGTTCACGTCATGTCGCGGACGGACGACATCATCAACACCGCCGGGCACCGCCTTTCAACGGGCGCCATGGAGGAGGTCCTCGCCAACCATCCCGACGTGGCCGAATGCGCCGTCATGGGAGTGAGCGACTCCCTGAAGGGGCAGGTCCCCGTCGGTTTCTGCGTCCTCAAGGCCGGCGTCGAAAAAGACCACGGAGAGATCGTCAAGGAAGTGATCCAGATGGTGCGCGACGAGATCGGGCCGGTGGCGTCGTTCAAGACGGCCATGGTCGTCGACCGCCTCCCGAAGACCCGTTCGGGCAAGATCCTCCGCGCCGTCATGAGAAAGATCGCCGACGGCAAGGAGTACACCGTGCCGCCCACGATCGACGACCCCGCCATCCTCGACGAGATCGAGACGGCGCTCAAGGGAGTGGGCTACCCTCCGTCCTGACACATGGATTTCGAGAAAAAGAGCCTCGAGGACTGGAGAGACCTGGCCGAGAAGGAACTGCGCGGCCGGCCCCTGGAGACCCTGTACGGAGACGCTACCGACGGGATAGACACCAGGCCCCTCTACACCGCCGCGGACCTGCAGGAGCTCGAGGATCACGAAACGCTGCCCGGCTTCCCCCCTTATCTTCGGGGCCCCCGGGCAACCATGTATGCCGGGCGGCCCTGGACGGTGCGGCAGTACGCGGGCTTTTCGACGGCGGAGGAAACCAACGCCTTCTTCCGGAAGAACCTGGCGGCCGGCCAGACCGGACTCTCCGTGGCCTTCGACCTTCCCACGCACCGGGGCTACGACTCGGACCATCCGCGCGTCGCCGGCGACGTCGGCAAGGCCGGCGTGGCCGTCGACAGCATCGAGGACATGAAGATCCTCTTCGATGGCATCCCCCTGGAGAAGATGTCCGTATCGATGACCATGAACGGAGCGGTTCTTCCGATCATGGGGATGTACATCGCCGCCGCCCTGGAGCAGGGAGCCGATCCCGCCCGGCTCAGGGGCACCCTGCAGAACGACATACTCAAGGAGTTCATGGTCCGCAACACCTACATCTACCCGCCGGGCCCGTCGATGCGCATCGTCTCGGACATCATCCGCTACACTTCCCGCCTCATGCCGGCCTTCAACCCGATATCCATCTCCGGGTACCACATGCAGGAAGCGGGGGCGACGTGCGTGCAGGAGCTCGCCTTCACCCTCGCCAACGGCATCGAGTACGTCCGCACCGCCATCGGGACGGGGCTGGCCGTCGACGATTTCGCTCCCCGGCTCTCCTTCTTCTTTGCCGTGGGGATGAACTTCTTTCTGGAAGTGGCCAAGCTCCGGGCCGCCCGCTCTCTCTGGGCGGCGCTCATGAAGGAGCACTTCTCCCCCGGCGACCCCCGCTCCCTCATGCTCCGAACCCACTGCCAGACTTCCGGCGTGAGCCTGACGAGCCACGACCCGTACAACAACATCATCCGGACGACCGTGGAGGCCATGGCAGCCGTTCTCGGCGGCACCCAGTCACTGCACACCAACTCCTTCGACGAAGCCCTCTCCCTGCCGGGCGAGTTCGCGGCGCGCATCGCCCGCAACACCCAGCTCGTTCTCCGCGAGGAGACCGGGCTGAGCAGCGTGGTGGACCCCCTCGGCGGCTCGTACTACGTGGAGAGCCTCACCGCAAGCCTGACCGGGGAGGCGCGAAAGCTCATTGACCGCGTGGAGGAGATGGGAGGCATGACGAAAGCGGTGGAATCGGGCATTCCCAAGCTGCTGATCGAAGAGGCCGCCGCCGGCCGGCAGTCCCGCGTGGACGCCGGCCGCGAGGTGATCGTCGGCGTCAACCGGCACCGCCCCGAGCAGGAGGAAGAGGTGGACATTCTCGACATCGACACCGACTCGGTGCGCCGGTCCCAGCTCAGGAGGCTCGAGGTTCTGCGCCGGGACCGCGACGAGGACGCCTGCCGCCGCTCCCTCCAGGCCCTCACCGCCGCCGCCGAAAGCGGCGGCCCGCTCCTCGAGGGAGCCGTGGAGGCGGCGCGGCGCAGGGCCACCGTCGGTGAGATCACGGCGGCCCTGGAGAAGGTCTTCTCCCGCTACCAGGCGCAAATACGTTCCGTATCCGGAGTCTACGGGCCGGCCCTGGAAGGCTCCGAGGACTTCACCAGGGTCCGCCGGGACGTCGAGGCCTTCGCCGCCGCCGAGGGGAGACGTCCCCGCCTGCTGGTGGTCAAGCTCGGTCAGGACGGTCACGACCGTGGAGCCAAGGTCATCGCCACCGCCTTTGCCGACCTCGGCTTCGACGTTGACATCGGTCCCCTCTTCCAGGAACCTGAAGAGGCCGCCCGGCAGGCCGTGGAGAACGACGTTCACGTGGTCGGCGTCTCCTCTATGGCCGCGGGCCACGGCGTGCTGGTACCGCGCCTCATCGAGGCCCTGCGGCGGCAGGAGTCCCGCGACGTCCTCGTCGTCTGCGGCGGCATCGTCCCCGCCGGAGACCGGGAGGTCCTGAAAAAGAAGGGGGTCGCCGCCTTCTACGGTCCGGGGACGAATGTCTCCGTGTCGGCCGGTGAGATTCTGGGCCTGATCCGCGAGTGCCGTCATGAGGGAGGGCACGATGGATAAGATCATCAAGCAGCTGGAAGAGAAGCGTCAGGCCGCCCGGCTCGGCGGCGGGCGGAAGAGGGTCGACACCCAGCACGCCAAGGGAAAGCTCACCGCCCGGGAGCGGATAGAGCAGCTCCTCGACGAGGAGAGTTTCGAAGAGTGGGACATGTTCGTCGAGCACCGCTGCACCGACTTCGGGATGGACAGGCAGACCATCCCCGGCGACGGCGTCGTCACCGGCTACGGAACCGTCAACGGGCGGATGGTTTTCGTTTTCAGCCAGGACTTCACCGTCTTCGGCGGCTCCCTCTCCGAGGCCCACGCCGAGAAGATCTGCAAGGTCATGGACCAGGCGATCCGGGCCGGTGTCCCGCTGATCTGCATCAATGATTCCGGGGGCGCCCGGATCCAGGAAGGGGTTGCCTCCCTGGGCGGCTACGCCGAAGTCTTTCAGCGCAACGTCCTCGCCTCGGGGGTCATCCCCCAGGTTTCCATGATCATGGGTCCCTGCGCCGGCGGCGCCGTCTACTCCCCGGCGATGACGGACTTCATTTTCATGGTCCGGGACACCTCCTACATGTTCGTCACCGGCCCCGAGGTAGTCAAGACCGTCACGCACGAGGAGGTGAGCCGCGAGGAGCTCGGGGGCTCTCACACCCACTCCACCAGGTCGGGTGTCGCCGACCGGGCCTTCGAAAACGTCGTCGATCGCCTGCTCGCTTCCCCGCGTTACGGGGAACGATGGGGGCGCCACTGGCTGGACCTGGTCCGTTACGCCGAATCGTACGGGCACGAATTCGACTACACCATCCCCCACGCACACGCCTACCG
>JAUWCW010000092.1 GCA_030609125.1 Candidatus Rokuibacteriota bacterium | reverse complement strand
GACCTCATTCTTCTGGGTATCGGCGAGGACGGACACACAGCCTCTCTTTTTCCGGGAGGCGGCGAGCTTGCGGAGACGGGGAGGTGGGTCATCGCGTCACGGCCGAAAGAGGCGGCCCACGAACGGGTGACGCTCACCCTGCCGGTTCTGAACGAGTGCCGAAACGTGGTTCTTCTTGCGACGGGAAAGAAGAAGGCTGAAATTGTGAGGAGGGTGTGGGAAGCGGAACCGGATTCCCGGCTGCCGGCTTCCCTCGTGCGGCCGCGGGGAACTCTTGCCATATACGTTGATCGTGCGGCAGGGTCGTGTCCGTGAAAGGGCTCCTTTTGACTGTGAAGGTCATCAGATAAGGTCAGGAAGAGTCGCTCGCGCCGGGATCCCTTATCCTTGCGTGAACCCTTACCCTTAGGGAGGGACCGTGATGGACAAGAAGAAAATCGCTGTTCTCCTGCTGTTTATGGCGGCCATTGCCGCGTTCTTCTATTTCAATCTCGGACGTTATCTGACGCTTGAGAGCCTGAAGGCGAACCAGGCGAAGCTGGTTGAGCTTTACGCGGAGCACACCCTGCTCTTTGTCGCGTCCTATGTTCTGGTCTATATCGTCCAGACAGCTCTGTCACTTCCGGGCGCGGCGGTACTGACGCTTGCCGGGGGCGCCGTCTTCGGCAGCATCCTGGGTACCGTGTATGTCAATATCGGCGCCTCCACCGGCGCCACGCTGGCCTTTCTTGTGGCCCGTTTTCTCCTGCGGGACTGGGTTGTTCAGAGGTTCGGCAGCCGGACGGCCAAACTCGACCGGGGACTGAGAGAAAGCGGGCTCTCCTATCTGCTCTTCCTGCGCCTGGTCCCGGTCTTTCCCTTCTGGCTCGTCAATCTGGCGTCGGGCATCGCGGGGCTGCCTCTGAAGACATACGTCCTGGGGACGGTCGTTGGTATTCTGCCGGGCAGTTTTGTCTTCGCCAACGCGGGAGCCAGCCTGGCCACCATTGACAGTATGGGCAATATCGCGAGCCCGAGGGTGATCGGATCCTTTGTCCTCCTGGGCCTGTTCGCCCTGGTACCGACTCTGTACCAGAGGGCCAAGGCGCGGAAAGAGCGCAAAAACCGGGAAGAGGAGAGGACTCCATGAGCGATTCCTGGGAGGTAGCTCCCCAAGACGAGTTCAACGAGGTGCTGGTGGGCAATGTCCACCCGCGAGACTGGAAGAATCCTGATCCTCAGGGGCGATACAATCTCGTCGTCATAGGAGCGGGGACGGCCGGCCTCGTGGCGGCGGCGGGGGCGGCCGGGGTCGGGGCCAGGGTCGCTCTCATCGAGCGAAGCTTCATGGGGGGAGACTGTCTCAACGTGGGCTGCGTTCCGTCCAAGGCCATCATCCGCTCGTCCAGGGCCTATGCGGACGCCGTGGCGGCGGGCGGGTTCGGCGTCGGCGTTCCGGGGGACGTGAAGGTCGATTTTGCGGCGGTGATGGAGAGAATGCGCCGGCTCCGGTCGAGGATAAGCCGGAACGATTCGGCGGCGCGCTACCGGGACGAACTGGGGGTGGATGTTTTTCTCGGCCAGGCGCGGTTCGCGGGTCCCGACGTGGTGGAGGTGGACGGGAAAAAGCTTCGTTTCAAAAAGGCGGTCATCGCAACCGGGGCGAGGGCGTTCGAGCCGCCGATCCCCGGTCTGAAGGAGGCGGGTTTTCGCACCAACGAGACGATCTTTTCCCTCACCGAGCGGCCGGCCCGCCTGGCCGTGATCGGCGCCGGTCCCATCGGTTGCGAAATGGCGCAGACGTTCCGGCGCCTCGGATGCGAACTCTTCCTTCTCAACACCCATCCCCAGATTCTTGCGCGGGAGGACCGTGACGCCGCGGCGATCATAGAGAAGGCTTTCGACAGGGAAGGGATCAGGCGCGTCATGCCCTGCAAGACGAACAGGGTTGAAAAGGACGGCAAGGCAAAGAAGATCCACCTGGAGTGCGAGGGGACAGAGAGCGTGCTCGAAGTGGATGAGATCCTCGTGGGCGTGGGCAGGGTGCCCAACGTTGACGGTCTTGGCCTGGAGGCCGCGGGGGTTGCGTATGACGCGAGAAAAGGAGTGCTCGTCAACGACCGGCTGCGGACAAGCAATCGGCGGATCTATGCCGCCGGAGACATCTGCTCGCGCTACCAGTTCACTCATACCGCCGACGCGGCGGCGCGCCTTGTCATCCAGAACGCACTCTTCTGGGGATCAAAGAAATACAGCGACCTGACCATACCGTGGTGCACCTACACCGACCCTGAGATCGCACACGTCGGCCTCTACGAGAAGGACGCCGCCGAGAAGGGGATCCCCGTCGACACCTTCACCATCAGCATGTCCGACGTGGACCGGGCGATCCTGGAGGGAGAGGAAGAGGGCATGGTGAGAATCCACGTGAGGAAGGGGACCGACTCCATCGTGGGCGCGACCATCGTGGCCCGCCACGCGGGGGAGATGATCAGTGAAATCAGCGTCGCCATGGGAGCGAAAGTCGGGCTGAACGCGCTCTCCGGCGTTATCCACCCCTATCCCACACAGGCTGAGGCCATACGCAAGGCCGCCGACGCCTACCGCCGGACACGGCTGACGCCCAGGGTGAAATCGATCTTCGACTTTCTCATGAGACTCCAGCGAGGCGGCTGACGGGCGCGGTGGACGGCATACGGCTGACTGTCGTCATCCCGACACTGAACGAGCAGGAGCGGATCAAGAGTCTTGTCGGTGACCTCCGCAGGAGAAAGGGCGTGGAGGTCATCGTCTCCGACGGCGGCAGCGAAGACGGAACGGTGGATGCCGCCCGGGCCGCCGGGGCGGTGACGGTCGCCTCCGGGAGGGGGAGGGCCCGGCAGATGAACGCGGGAGCCGCCCGGGCCGGAGGGGAGGCCATACTCTTTCTCCACGCCGACTCCCGGCTTCCGGAAGGGTTCGACGGGCTCGTCGAACGGGCCCTGGAGGATGAGGAAACGGCGGGGGGGGCCTTCAGCTTTGCACTGGATGAAGACACGCCGTTCTTCCGATTCATCACCATGACGGCCAATTTCCGGTCCGCGCGAATGGGCATCGTTTTCGGGGATCAGGCCATTTTCGCGAGGACCGGGACCTTCCGCGAGGTCGGCGGGTATCCCGAACAGCCCCTCATGGAGGACTACGAACTCATCAGGCGTCTTCGCAAACGGGGGAGGATCGCTCTCCTGGAGCCGCCGGTAACCACCTCCTCACGGCGCTGGCGCGAGGTGGGACCGCTGAGGAATACACTCCTCAATGTATTTGTCACCTGGGCCTACGTGCTGGGAGTGAGCCCCGAGAGGCTGCGGGGGTGGTACGGGAGGCTGACGGGGGAACGTTGATCGTCGGCGCCGAGACGTGCCGCCTGCCTAGGCGGCGAGGGAGCCGCCTCAGGTGAAGCCGGTTCCGGCGGTGCAGGCGTAGCAGTGGTCGCCCACCGCCACGGGTTTTCCGGCCGGGGGAGCCGCGGATTGACTGGTGACGTGGGTTGGTGAGCCGCCGTAGCTCAGGCCGGCGGCCTGGTTGAAATCGCAGTCGTAGAGAAGACCCTCCCAGGAAACAGAGACCAGGCTCCGGCACATCAGACTCGAAATTGTGTCCGGGTTGAAGCTTCCGGACAGCTTTTCCAGGTACTGGTCGTAGTTCCCGGAGCTGAGCAGCCAGCGCCTGAATCTCCCGAGAGGAACGTTGGCGAAGGAGTAGAGGCTGGTGAAGCTTATCCCCCAGCGGCGCAGAAGGTCGCGCCGGTAGCGTGCCTCGAGCCCGCACTGCCCGGGAGGCATGAAGGCGCCGGCGGGGTTGACCACGAGATTGAGCTCGAGCCCGGTGTCGTTCCGGCCGTACCCGGTCCGGTTCAGGGTTCTGAGCATCCGCACGCTCTTTTCCCAGACGCCCCTGCCCCGTTGTGCGTCGGCCTGGTTTGCGCTGAGGGAGGGGAAGGAGGCGACGAGGGTCACGCCCAGCCGGCGGCACCGGTCGATGAGCGCCTCAAGATCGGGGCCCTCGAGGGCGGTGAGGTTGGTTCGCAGCATGAGCTTCCGGCAAAGCGGCGCCATCCCCTCCATGAGACGGTCGAGATCGGGTAGGAGCTCGGGAGCGCCGCCGGTGATGTCGACGCAATCGAAGCCGCAGCGGCCGGCATAGGCGACGACCTCGTCGACGGTGCGCCGGGACATGGACTCCGTGCGTCCCGGCCCGGCATCGAGATGGCAGTGGCGGCAGGTCTGGTTGCAGAGGAGGCCGACGTTCACCTGGAGCGTGGCGGTTCTGTCCCGGCGGAGCGTCAGGCCGTGCCCTTCGAGTGTGGCGGAAAATGATTCCACGTTTCTCCCGCGTGACAAGTTGTGCCGGAAGACCCCTGTCTTTCCCTCAGAGGGAGAGCTTCTCCACGGCCTTGCGCATCTGAATGCCGTGAACCAGGGAGGCGCCGCCCCTGATGGCGGTGGCGACGTGTACCGCCTCGGTCATCTCGGCCGGGTTGCTCCCTTTCTCGAGACATGCCTGTGCATAGGCGTCGATGCAGTAGGGACACTGGATGGCGTGGGCGACGGCGAGGGCGATGAGGGACTTTTCCCTCTCCGTCAGTTCCCCCTCCGCGAAGACGGCTCCGTAGTAGTCAAAAAACTTCCGGGCCAGCTCCGGAGCCTCTTTGCCTATCTCCTGAAAGCGTCCAAGATCCTTGGGGTCATAATAGGATTCCATCTGCTCCTCCCGTGCCGGTGGCGGTTCAGCTTTTAAGTAGTCAACATTACCTTAAAGGAATTCGGTGTGCATTTGCAACATCCTTTTAGAGGTGCCGCGCAGGGGATTCCGACGGGCATCGCGCACGAGAAAGGCGCCCGGGAAAAGCGCCTTGACATCGCCCTTCGCTGTTGCTACAAGAGGGATGTCTCCGAGCTTTCGTTCCTAAAGGACCGACAGACCCAGGGAAGAAAGCCAAAGGGTGACGCTGGAAACGGTGTCGCCTCCCGTGCTTGGAAAGGAGATCGCAGAGGCATCCGCACGGGTGCTTCTTTTTTTGCCTGCCTTTCCGGGCCTTGATCCCTGCAGCGACCGAGGGCGGAAGAAGGCAGACGATGCAGTTTCTTCTGGACGGCTTGAGATCGGCCCTGGCACTCATTCTCGGCTTCGACCATGAGTTCTGGGAAATCGTCGGGCTCACGCTGGGTGTCTCGCTGACCGCCACCGTGCTCGCGGCGGCCGTGGGCTTTCCCGTGGCGGCAGTTGTCGCTTCGCGCAGATTCGCGGGGCGGGAACTGATTGTGACGGTCTTCAACACACTCATGGCCCTTCCCACCGTGGCCGTGGGGCTTCTTGTCTACGCCTTTCTCTCGCGTCGCGGACCCCTGGGTTTTCTCGGGCTTCTCCACACCCCCGGGGCCATCGTGGCGGGTGAGTTCATTCTGGCCCTGCCCATCGTAACGGCCATGGCCATAGCGGGTCTGAGGGCCCTGGATCCGAGGGCGGTCGAGACCGCCAGGACCCTCGGGGCGGGCCCGCTGCAGGCGGCCGTGGTTGTTCTCGTGGAGGGCAGATACGTTCTCCTCGCCGCCGTGGCGGCGGGGTTCGGCAGAGTCGTCACGGAGGTCGGGTCGGCGGTGATGGTGGGCGGCAACATCGCCCACTACACCAGAACCATGTCCACCGCCATCGCCCTGGAAACAAGCCGTGGAGAATTCGGTCTCGGCATGGGACTCGGGATCGTTCTCATTCTGCTTGCCCTGGGCGTAAACGTGGGGGTTCGGGTCATGGGGGCTGCCGTGCGATGAAGCGGGAGAGGGTGCTGTACCGGTTGGAGGAGGTGAGCCTCGAATTGGGGGGCAGGAGAGTGCTGCACGTCCCCAGTCTCGAACTGGAGGGGGGACGGGTCCACGCGCTGGTCGGTCCCAACGGAGCGGGCAAGAGCGTCCTCCTGAACCTCCTGGCCGGCCTGGCCGTGCCCAGCGGCGGCAGCGTCTCCTACGGGGGGCGGATGACCGGCGATTCGGGCTGGAGGAGGAAGATGAGGCGGGAGGTGACCCTGGTGCACCAGAGTCCGTACCTCTTCCGCGGTACGGTGGCTTCTAATGTGAGCTTTGGAATGAAAATAAGAGGGGTCCCGCGAGGCGAGAGGGCCGGAAAAGCCGAAAAGGCCCTCGCCATGGTCGGTCTCGGCGGCTTCGGCGAGAGGCGTGCAGAAGAGCTGTCGGGAGGGGAGATCCAGCGGGTGGCCGTGGCGAGAGCGCTGGCGGTGAACCCGAAGGTCATCCTTTTCGACGAGCCCACGGCCAACATCGATGCGTCCAGCGTGCGGCTCCTGGAGGAGGTGATTCTCGGTCTTGCAGCGGAGAACCGGACGATCATCTTCAGCACGCACGACCTCGCCCAGGCCGGGCGCCTCGCGGAGAAGAGGCTCTTTATCAGCGAAGGGAGAATCACGACCGCTCCCGTGAGAAACTTCTTTCGCGGCCGGATCGTCGAGAGAGGGGGGACGCCGCGTTTTGACACGGGCCGCGCAGTCTTCAGCCTCGGCAAGAGCGCGGGGGAAGGGGTGTCCTGCGTGGGCGTGGAGGAGGAGGGAATCGTGCTCTCGAGGGACCCGGCGGGGGAGTGCGCCAACCGTTTCGAGGGGAAGGTGGCTGCCCTGACAGTGGAGAACGGCGGAGTGCGGGTAGAGGTCGATGCCGGGGAGCGCTTCACTCTGCTTGTCTCCCGCGGGGTCGTCGAGAGGGAAGGCCTTGCCCTGGGAGAAAAGGTCTATCTGGACATCGCCCCCGACGCCTGCAGGCTTCTTTGACCAACACCTGGAACCCTCCCCGACAACCCATGAAGGATCGAAAAAAGAACATCATTCCCGCCCTTGTGCTGTTGCTTGTTCTCCCCGTGATGTGTCTTCCCGGTGAGGTGTCCGGGGGCGGGCGGCTTCGGCTGGCGACGACCACGAGCACGGACAACTCGGGGCTCCTTGAGGCCCTTCATCCTCCCTTCGAGGAGAAGTACGGCGTCAAGGTGGACGTCATTGCCGTGGGGACCGGAAAGGCGCTGGCCCTGGGACGCAACGGAGATGTCGATGCGGTGCTCGTCCATGCCAGGGAGGCGGAGGAGGAGTTTGTGAGGGACGGACATGGCGTCAACCGGCGGGTGGTCATGTACAACGACTTCATCATCCTCGGTCCGGCACCGGACCCGGCCGGCGTGAAGGGCCTGGAGGAGGCGGCGAAGGCGCTTGGCGCCATCGCTTCCAGCCGGGCGCCGTTCGTTTCCCGTGGTGACGACTCGGGGACCCACAGGAAGGAGATGGGGCTCTGGGATAAGGCCGGCATCTCCCCCGGGGGACGGTGGTACCTGGCGGT
>JAUWCW010000063.1 GCA_030609125.1 Candidatus Rokuibacteriota bacterium | reverse complement strand
AGGATAGGCCGAAGGCGGCCTGAAGATGAGATGCGAAAATGGGAAGTTATTCTTGCGTGAGCCCTTAGCCCGGTGAACGAGGGGGGTGGCGATGTCTCTTTCAAACTCGAGCAGGCAGCAGAGAACCCCCCTTTTTCCGCTCTACGCCCGCTGCGGGGCCCGGGTCGTGGATTTTCACGGCTGGGACCTGCCGGTGCAGTTCGCGGGGGTCATGCGGGAGCACAGGGCGGTGCGCACCGACGCGGGCCTTTTCGACGTCTCCCACATGGGAGAGATAGAGATCTCCGGGCCCGGGGCCCTTGAATTCATCCAGCGTCTGTGCGTCAACGATGCCTCGCGTCTCGCTGACGGCCAGGTCCAGTACTCGGCAATGTGCTTCGACGACGGCGGCATCGTGGACGACGTGACGGTCTACCGCTTCGCGGCCGACCGTTTTCTCTTCTGCGTGAACGCCTCCAACCGGGGAAAAGATCTCGACTGGATCCGGAAACACCGGCCGGAGGGGGTGGAAGTCAGGGACCTCAGCGACGAGACGGCCCTTCTCGCCCTGCAGGGCCCCAAGGCGGAGTTCATCCTCAACCGCCTGGTGGACCTCAGCCTTCCTGGTCTGAAGTACTACCATTTCTCCAGGTGCCGCGCCGGAGGAAACGAGGTGGTCGTCTCCAGGACGGGCTACACCGGGGAGGACGGCTTCGAGATCTTCCTTCCCCCGGAGGCGGCCAAGGAGCTGTGGCAGAAGATCATGGCCGCCGGGGAGCCCGCGGGGCTGATGCCCGCCGGGCTCGGCGCGCGCGACACCCTGAGGCTGGAAATGAAGTACGCCCTCTACGGCAACGACATCGACGAGACGACTGATCCCCTGGAGGCGGGGCTGGGCTGGATCACCAAACTCGACAAGGGGGAGTTTTTCGGACGCGGCGCCATCATCGAGCGCAGCGGCGAGGGTCCGGCAAGAAAGCTTGTCGGGATTGAGGTGAAGGGGCGGGGGATTGCCCGGGCGGGGCACGCCATATGGGCGGACGGGAGCGAGGTGGGCATCGTGACAAGCGGGACGTTCTCTCCCACCCTGCGGAAGGCAATAGCCTTGGGGTATGTTCCGACACCGCTCTCCCGGCCGGGGACGGCAGTCAGTGTGGAGATTCGCGCCGCCAAGGTGGAGGCGGAGGTCGTCAGGACTCCGTTTTACCGGAACGGCTCGATCAGGAAGTGAATGACAGGAGGCAAGTCTATGGATTTTCCGGCGGATCTGAAGTACACGAAGGAACACGAGTGGGCCAGGCAGGAAGGAAAAGAGGTCACCGTTGGCATCACCAGCCACGCCCAGGAGGAGCTTGGCGACATCGTTTTTCTCGAGCTGCCCGAAGTGGGCACGGAGGTTGTGCGGGGGAAGACCCTCGGCGTGGTCGAGTCCGTCAAGGCAGTGTCGGATCTGTATTCCCCGGTGAGCGGCCGGGTGGTCCGCGTCAACGAAGGCCTGCTGGACGCCCCGGAACGGGTCAACGAAGATCCCTACGGCAAGGGCTGGATGATCGTCGTCGAGACTCCTGAGGAGACCGGCCGGGAGGGACTTCTCTCCGCGGCGGAATACGAGGCCTTCGTCAAGGAAGAAAAGGGCGCGTGAGGTACATCCCCAATACGGCGGAAGTCCGTGAGGAGATGCTCCGGGAGCTCGGCTTTGATTCCGTAGACAGCCTTTTCAGCGCCATACCGGAGGGGATGAGACTCAGGAGACCCCTGGACCTTCCGGCCCCCATGTCCGAAAAGGCGCTCCTCGAGTACCTGGGGCGCCTGGGCGCGCAGAACGCTTCTTCCCGCAGCCACGCCTGTTTCCTCGGGGGAGGGAGCTACCGCCACTTCATCCCCGCCGTCGTGCCCTCTCTCGTGTCGCGCGGCGAGTTTCTAACGGCTTACACCCCGTATCAGCCCGAGGTAAGCCAGGGGACCCTGCAGGCCATGTACGAGTTTCAGACCTTCGTCTGCCTGCTGACAGGCATGGACGTATCCAACGCGTCCATGTACGACGGCGCCTCGGCGGTGGCCGAGGCGGTCCTGATGGCGAGGCGGATAACCGGGCGGGACCGCTTTCTCGTGGCCGAGAGCCTGCACCCGGAGTACAGAGACGTTCTGCGCACCTACACGACCTACCTCGGTGTCGAGCTGGTGAGCGTGCCCTTCGACGCGAAGAGCGGCCGGATCGACCCGGACGCCCTCGAGGCCCTCGCTGCCGGCGGTGCGGGGGGGCTCGTCATTCAGAGCCCCAACTTCTTCGGGGTCGTGGAGGAGACGGAGCGGCTGGCCGGGGTTGTACACGGCCAGGGGGGGCTGCTCATATCGTCGTTCAACGAGCCGTTCTCCCTCGGGCTCCTGAAGTCCCCGGGGGAACAGGGAGCCGACATCGTCGCCGGGGAGGGACAGGCCTTCGGGAATCCCGTCTCTTTCGGCGGTCCCGGGCTCGGCCTTCTTGCGACGAAGAAGAAGTACGTGCGGAACATGCCCGGCAGGATCGTGGGGCGTACGGAGGACGTGAGGGGAAAGAGCGGATTCGTTCTGACCCTTTCGACGCGGGAGCAGCACATACGCCGCGAGAAGGCCACGTCGAACATCTGCTCCAATGAGGGGCTCTGCGCCCTGGCCGCCACGGTCTTTCTCTCCGCCCTCGGACGCAGGGGCCTGCATCGCGCTGCCCGGCAGAACGCCGCCAAGGCGCACTGGCTGCGGGAGCGGATACTCTCCCTTCCGGGGTACAGCGCCCTTTTCAGCGGCCCTGTCTTCAACGAGTTCGCCGTCAAGGGCCCCGAATCGCCGGGACGGCTCCGCCGTCGCCTGGCGAAGGCCGGCATCCTCGGCGGCCTCCACCTCGGCACGTGGTTCGGTTCGCTGAAAGGCGGCCTTCTTTTCTGCGTGACGGAGGACAACACCCGGGAGGAGATGGAGAGGCTCGTCAGCGAGCTGGAGGGCGGAAAATGAAGCGGTCCGGTGTCGGCGAGAGCGGCCTCATCTTCAACGAACCCCTGATTTTTGACCGGGGCCACACGGGAGAGCAGGGCTACTCCCTCCCGGAGTGGGAGGGAGGTGAAGAGGCGGCCCTGAAGGCGCTGCCGTCCCACCTCGTGCGCGATGAGGTCGAGGGCCTGCCGCAGGTGAGCGAAATAGAGGTGGTGCGGCACTTCACGAGGCTGTCGCAGTGGAACTTCAGCATTGACAGCGGCTTCTATCCCCTCGGCTCCTGCACCATGAAGTACAACCCCAGAATGAACGAGGCCGGGGCGGCCCTGCCCGAATTCGCCACGGCCCATCCTTACCAGGGAGAGGAGTTCTCCCAGGGAGCGCTCCGGATCATGTGGGAGCTGCAGCAGTACCTGGGAGAGGTGAGCGGTCTGCCGGCGGTTACCCTTCAGCCTGCCGCGGGGGCCCACGGGGAGATGACGGGCATGTTCATGATCCGCGCCTGGCACGGAGACCGCGGGCGGCCGCGACGGACCGTGCTCATCCCCGATTCGGCCCACGGCACCAACCCGGCGAGCATCGTCTTCTGCGGCTGGGACGTCAGGGAAGTGAAGTCCGACGCGGAGGGGATGATCGATCCCGCCGAGGTTGAAAAGGCAATGGACAAGGACGTGGCGGCGCTGATGCTGACCAATCCCAACACCCTCGGGCTCTTCGAGGAGCGCGTCAGGGAGGTGGCCGACATCGTCCACGCCAAGGGGGGGCTGGTCTACATGGACGGGGCGAACCTCAATGCCATGATGGGCATTACCCGCCCGGCCGAGATGGGCGTGGACGTGATGCACTTCAACCTCCACAAGACCTTCTCCACGCCCCACGGAGGGGGCGGTCCCGGCGCGGGTCCCGTGGCGGCCACGGCGGAGCTGGAAAAGTACCTCCCCGTGCCGCGCATCGTCCGCAAGGGGGAGAAGTTTCTCCTCCGGGAGCGTTCACGCAAGAGCATCGGGAGGGTGAAGGCCTTCTTCGGCAACTTCGGCGTTCTTCTCAGGGCCTGGACCTACATACGCTCCGTGGGGCCCGAGGGTCTTCGCGAAGTGAGCGAGACGGCGGTGCTCAACGCCAACTACATCCGGAAAAAGCTGCATCACGCCTACGACGTCCCCTACGACCGAATCTGCATGCACGAGTGCGTCTTCTCCGACCGCAGGCAGAGGGAAAGAGTCAGCACCCTCGATATCGTCAAGAGACTCATCGACTACGGCATCCACCCGCCCACCATTTACTTTCCGCTGATCGTGAAGGGGGCCATCATGGTGGAGCCCACTGAAACGGAGAGCCGTCAGACCCTGGACCGCTTCGTCGAGGCCATGCTGGCCATCGACGAGGAGGCCCGGGAGCAGCCCGATCAGCTCCGGGAAGCTCCCGTGAGGCCCAAGGTGGGGCGCCTGAACGAAGCGAAAGCGGCGCGGCAGCCCGACCTGCGCTGGTATCCCCCGGGTCCGGAAAAGAGCGGATGAGGAATCGAGCGACGGACCGGGTCCCGACCGCGCGGTGACGATGGATTCCTGGAGGCTCCTTGAATCGGGCCCGGCCCGCGGCTCGTACAACCTCGCCCTCGACGAGGCGCTCTTTCTTCTTGCCCGCCGGGGCCGTAGCCGTCCTACCCTCAGGTTCTACGCCTGGTCGCCGGCGGCGGTGTCGGTCGGGTACTTCCAGAGCCGGGATCGGGAAATCGACCCGGACGTCTGCCGGAGGAAGGGGATCGACATCTACCGGCGCGTGACGGGGGGAAGAGCCGTCCTGCACCGGGATGAAGTCACCTACAGCGTCGTCTGCGCCGGGAGCCGGGCCTTTTTCGGGGAGGGCCTGCAGCCCGCCTACCGCCGGATTGCCCTCGCCCTGGCCGAAGGGTTGAAGATCCTGGGAGTTGATGCTGAGCTCGCGCCGCCGGCCCCGAAAGGGAGGGGGCGGGCCGCCGGGCGCCACCCCTCGTGCTTTTCGGCGAGCAGCGGCTGTGAGATCGACGCGGGGGGGAGAAAACTCGTCGGCAGCGCCCAGAAAAGAGAGGGCGACACCCTCCTTCAGCACGGTTCCATCCTCGTCGCCGGCCACGGCGAGGAATTCGCGGGCCTTCTCAGAGAGGGAGCCAAAGGTCCCTCCCCTCTTTCCATGACGTCCCTGGAGGAGCTCCGGGGCTGCCGTCCGTCCTACACGACAGTCGTGGATGCCCTGGCCGAGGGTTTTTCCCGGGGCTGGGGAGTGAACTTCGAACCCGGGGGTCTGACGGAGGAGGAGGAGGCCCTGGCGGCGGAGCTGGAGGAGTGCAGGTACCGTTCTCACGCCTGGAACGGCAGGAGAGGGCGAGCCGCCGCCGCCTCGGGCTGACAACAGCGGGCGGGCGATTTCCCTGTTCCGGGATAACTAGCCTTTTGTTCTTGTAGATCAAGTGATTAGGTGGCGGGACCACTCCCATTGACACTCTCCTCAAGTCACCATATTATAGAGATGGGAGATTGTGCTCGCAGGTAACGACTCACGCAAGAATCAGTTCACAGAATTGGGAAGAAGAAACTGAGCTGGCATGGCAGTTGACAAGAAGGCATATATTCGTAACGCCCAGAAGCAGGTCCAGAAAGGACAGCTCGACAGGGCCATTGCGTCCTACAAGGCCATCCTCAAGATGGACCGGAACGACGAGAAGGTCCACAATGCCCTGGGCGATCTCTACATCCGCAGGAACATGAAGAACGAAGGCATCCAGGAGTACCTCTGGGTGGCCGATTACTACGAAAAGGACGGCTTCCATCTGCGGTCCATCGCCATTTGCCAGAAAATCCTCAACCTCGACGCGAACCTCGCCGGCGTGAGGCGCAAGCTGGCGGACCTCTACAGTCAGCAGAGGCTCCCGGCGGAGGCGAAGAAGCAGTATCTCCAGGTAGCCGACTACTTCGACAGGAAGGGCAAAGTAGCCGAGGCCCTCGAGGTTTTCGGCAAGATCGCCGACCTCGATCCCGACAACCTGAAGGTGCGGGTCCGGCTGGGGGCGATGTTCGAGAAACAGAGCCTCCCCTCGAAGGCAGCTGGAGAATACACCCGGGCGGCGGAAGGACATCTCAAGAAGAAGGAGCTCGACAAGGCGGCGGAGCTGCTCGGCAAGGCCCTGGAGCTGAACCCGGAGAACTCCGCTGCCCGCCGCGCCATGGCGGAGTTGCACACCGGCCGGGAGGAGTGGGATGAGGTTGTCCAGGCTCTCGAGCCGCTCATTGCCGACGACGCGGCGGATGCCCAGGTCCTGAAGACCTACGCCGCGGCCTGCCTGAAGATCGCAAAGCCTGCGGAAGCCGTGAAGGCGCTGGAAATGGCCAGGGAGAAGGAGCCCTCGTCGCTGCCGGTGAAAACCCTGCTGGGCAGGGCCTACCTCCAGGGCGAAGAGCTCGAGAAGGCCCTTGAGATCTATTCTCCCATGATCTCCGACTACCTGAAGGACAACAAGGTGGAGGCCGCCGAGGACCTCTCCCGCCAGCTTGCCGACGCGGGGCCGGAGAACGACAAGGCCCTGCAGAGGCATCTGGAGGTCCTGCAGCGCAAAGGGGACACGGATGAAATCCCGGACATTTACCTGAAACTTGCCGACATCTACCAGGCCAGGGAGCTTCCCCGCAACGCCGTCGGGGTCCTCGAGAAGTACCTCGAGCTGAAGCCCGGCGACCAGGAGGTGACGGCGAGGGTGGAGGCCATGCGCACCGGCGCCGCCCCGGCTCCCGCCGTGCCGCCCTCCGAAGCACCGGCGGCCGAAGCATCGCCTTCTGAAACACCCGCGGCCCCGCCCGCTCCGTCCCTTGAGGAGGAGATGGAGGTCGAGATGATCGACCTCGAAGGTGAGGAGCTGGCCGATCTGGCGGCGGGGGAAGAGGAAGCCGCCGCGCCTTCGCCGCCGGCGCCCGGACTGGAGGGGGAGGAAATTCACGTCGACTCCCTGGACGAGGAAGAAGAAATACTCTTTGATGTCGAGGAGGAGTTGGAGATGGCAGGGGCAGGGGAGACCGCCGTCGCCGAAGCCGCCCCGGCTCCTGCCGGGCCTGCTGTCGGGGAGGTTGCCGCGGACGAGGCGTTTCTTGCGGTCGGACAGCAGGAGGTGGTGGAAGAAGTCGTTCTCGAGGTTGAACCAGTTCTCGCGACGGAGGAAGACTTAGAGGTGGCGCTCGATGGGGAGCTTGAAACGCCTCTGACAGCAGTATCCGAAGTTGCCGCCGAGCCGAGTCCCGAGCCTGAGCCTGAGCCTGAGCCTGAGCCTGAGCCCGAGCCTGTTGAAGAGTCCGCGCCGCTCACGGAAGTTGAGCCCGAGAAGATCGAAGAGCCCGCCGCTGCCGTGGCCACCGATGTGGCGGAGGAGGGACTGGATCTGGATTTCGAGGCGCTCCAGGAAGTGGAGGAGGTTCCTGCGTCGGTCATGGCAGGCGACAGCGTCACCGTCGACAGCGGACCCAGGGAGGAAATCGAGGAGTTCCTGGCGGAGGCGGACTTCTACTTCCAGCAGGGACTTCTCGACGAGGCTGAGTTCCTGTACAGCAAGCTGTCCAAGCTGGACCCGCAGAACGAGGAGATCATCGACCGTCTCCGCCGGTTCGAGGAGCAGAAGAAAACGGCCCCTCTTCTCTCCGACGACGGGATTTCGGCTCTCGAGAGCGACCTGGACCGTATCCTCAGCGACGAGGCAAAGCCCGACAGGGGCCTGAAAATTACGGTCAGCGGAGATGAGGGCGACGGGCAGCCCGGGGAGTTCTCCGAGTTTCTCTCCGACCTGCGCGAGGAACTGGACGAGGATGTGCCGTTGCCCGAGCCCGTCGCGACCGATGAGGAGGGGCTGAGCGAAATCTTCCAGGAGTTTCGGGAGGGACTCAAGGAGCAGCTCGGCGAGGAGGATTTCGAGACCCACTACAATCTCGGGATTGCGTACAAGGAAATGGGTCTCATGCAGGAGGCGCTCGGGGAGTTCGAGCTCTCGGAAAAGAGCGAGGTCCGAAAGCTGGATTCGATCAGCATGATAGCCCTCTGCTTCAGGGATATGGGAAGAGACGAGGCGGCGGTCGTTAAGCTGCAGGAGGGCCTGGAACGTTCTCCCCAGGGAAGCGAAGAGCAGAAAGGCTTTCTTTACGACCTTGCCGGTCTTTACAGCAAGGTCGGGCATGAAGGGGAGTCGGTGGAAATGTTAAACCGGCTTCATGCACTCGATCCCGGCTACCGTGATGTCGGGAAACGTGCACACATGGTGCAGGGACACGCTGAGGCGTCCCCGGCAGCGAAGAAAAGTGGCGCCGGGCCCGTCAGGAAAAAGAAGTCGAGGATCTCTTACCTGTAGGAAGGAGCGGCGTGAGCTACCAGGAGTTCTTTCAGATCAAGGAAAATCCCTTCTCCAACGCCCCTGACGGCCGGTTCTACTTCAACAGCGCCAGGCACGGTGAGGCCATGGTGCGGCTGATGCACGCGGCCCGCTCGAACGTGGGGCTCGCCCTTCTCGTGGGAGACATCGGCGCCGGCAAGACAACCGTGGCCCGCCGCATGCTGGACGAGCTCAGCGAAGACGAGTTTGAGTCCGCTCTGCTCATCGTCGTCCACTCCTCCATATCGCCCGAGTGGCTTCTGAAGAAGATCGCCCAGCAGCTCGGCGTGGAGAAGACGCCGACGGGAAAGGTCGAGATTCTCTCGGCCATCTATCACCGGCTTCTCGAGATCAAGGAGGAGGGCCGAAAGGCGGTCGTCCTCGTCGACGAGGCCCAGATGCTCCAGACCCGGGAGTTGATGGAGGAGTTCCGGGGCCTGCTGAACCTCGAGCTGCCGGAGCAGAAGCTCGTGACCTTCATTTTCTTCGCTCTCACCAGTATTGACCGGAACCTCGCCCTCGACGAGCCCCTCAAGCAGAGGGTGGCCCTGCGCTACCGCCTCGGCAGCATGAAAGTGGATTCGACGGTGGCGTACGTACGACACCGCCTGAGAATAGCCGGCTGCGGAAAGGAACTTTTCCAGCCCCGGTCCCTGGGCCTCATCCACAGCTT
>JAUWCW010000059.1 GCA_030609125.1 Candidatus Rokuibacteriota bacterium | reverse complement strand
GCCGTATTGAAAGAACTCGCATCCTGGCAGAAGGGGAGGGGCCGCCCCCTCTCGTTCACAACCCAGGCCTCGGTGGATCTTGCGGCGGACGAGGATCTTTTGAATCTTCTCGTCCAGGCGGGGTTCTTCAAGGTTTTTCTCGGAATCGAATCGACCGACGAGGAGAGCCACAGGCTTGCGGGAAAGCATCAGAACGTGATCGACCTCGACGCGGCCTGCCGGACCATCAACCGGAAAGGTCTGCAGATTATCGCGGGATGCATTCTCGGCTTCGACAACGAAAAGGCCGGGGCCGGCCGCCGCCTCATCGATTTTGCCGTGCGTAACAATATTCCCGACGTGCTTGTCAATCCGCTCCAAGCCATGCCCGGAACGGCCCTGTCGCGGCGGCTGGAGCGGAGCGGACGCCTGCTCGGCAACGCTTTTGCCGGAGACAACCTCAGCAACTCCCACGGTCTGATGAACTTCGTTCCCACCCGCCCGCAGAAGGAGATCGTCGAAGAGCTCATCGAACTCCACGAAGAGCTTTACAGCCCTGCCGCCTACATCGAGCGCGTCTCTTCCCACTTCGCAAACATGGAGGGTCTTCCTTACCGCCGCCCTTTTTCACACCCTTATTTCTTCGAACTCAAGGCCGTGATCACCGTCATCATCCGTCAGGGATTGCTCCGCCCCTCACGTCTGATCTTCTGGAAACATTTCCTCAGGGCCCTCGTGTCCTTTCCTTCCCGCGCCGACAAGTTCCTGGCGTCACTGATTGTCGGGGAACATCTCTTTGAGTTCGCCCGCACGCACGTTGAGCGTCTGCGAAGGCAGCTCGACGACAAGTCGATCCGTGCCTCGCACCCTCCTCCCGAGGAAACCACCGTGTCTACTTTTCCTCCTGGCGGACAATCGTTTCCGCGCACTCCGTGAGCGTCGTTCCGCAGCCGGGCTCCCGGGACTTCAGCTGAAATACCTGCACGGGGTTCTCCTTTCCCTTCACGACGACCCGGTCCATGCCCTGAATGGCGAGGTGACCGAACCTGCCCGATGCTATGATATCCCTCACTTTTCCCAGGGTGAATTCCGTGATCAGGATGTGACTCTTGTACTTCTTATTGAGTGCCTCCACCCGCGCCCCCAGGTTGACGTGGTCTCCGATGACCGTGTAGTCCATTTTCTTGTGTTCGGCGCCGATGTTGCCGACAATCACCTCGCCCGTATTGAGCCCGATGCCGACCTGGAGCGGGTCTCTCCCCTCCGCGGTCCACTTCTCCCTCAGCTCTTCCAGTCTCCTGATCATGTTCAGCGAACATCTCAGGGCGAGCTCGGCATGATTCTCCTGAGCGATGGGGGCCCCCCAGAAGGCGACGATGGCGTCTCCTATGAACTTGTCCAGCGTACCCTCCCAGCGAAAGACGATATCTGTCATCTCCGCCAGGTATTCATTGAGCATGGCGACAACCTCCTCGGCGGAGTGTTTCTCCGAATACCGGGTAAAGTCCCTGATGTCGGCAAAAAGGATGGTCGTCTCCCTCCGCGCCCCCCCGAGCTTCGCCAGCCCGGGATTCGAAATGAGCTCGTTCACCACCCTTTCGGTGACGTAGCTGGAAAACATCGCCCGCACCTCCCGGGCTTTTTTCTCTTCGGTGAAATGCCTTGCCGCGGCGACAAAGACATAGGCGGAGAGAATTGTCGTCAACGGGCCGACCAGCTCCACGTACCAGCCTCCGAGTGAAAAGGCGGCTATCGTTCCCCCCAGGTATGCTCCCCCTGCAAGAAAGCTCACTGCGAGGCTGACAAGGGGGCGGAAGACATAAGCCAGTGTGCCCATGAAGATCCCCAGCAGGGCCCAGGCAACGAAAAACGGGGCGCGGGACGGAGTATGAATGAAGTTCCCGGTGAGAATATTGTCGAGCAGGGTCGCCTGTACCGCCATCATGGGGTAGGTTGGAGAAAACGCGGTCGGACGAAGGTCGGTGCTGCCGGTGAAGGTGGCACCCACCAGAACGATCTTGTCCCTGAAGACGGAAAGATCGAAGGCGGCGCTCTCCGGGTAGCGCTCGGCCTGCAGGATCTGGCTGAAAGAGAAGGCCGGGAAGGCCTCGAGTCCTCCGAGGAAATTGACCAGCGTCTGCCCCGAGCCGTCGCAGGGAATGGAGATCGGCGGCCGGTCGTCCCGGGAGATCTCAATGAAGCCAGCCTCGGAATAACGCACGTTGTCCAGCTTCAGCCCGAGGGAATCGAGGGCGACCTGAAAGGGCGCCGCGGGATAGAGCCCTCCCTCATTGCGGATCAGCAGAGGAAGACGACGGGTGCCCCCGTCCAGGTCGGGCAAGGCGTTGCAGTGGCCCACGCCGGCGGCGGCCCTGCTCAGCTCAATGACGGGATCTTTCCTGCCGCTGCCCTCGAGCAGGGGAAGATTGCCGCCGCCCCCCTTCTGCTCGAGGCTCTGGAAATAGGAGCAGAGATAGACGTTGCCGGAAAGTCTGGCCATCGAGGCCAGAAGATCGGCGTCGCTGGCTCCCGGACTTTCCGTGAAGAAAATGTCGAAGAGGACCTGGCGGGCGCCGGCGCGGCTGAGTATGTCTATCAGCAGTGCGTGGTATTCCCAGTTCCACGGCCACCGGCCGAAAGCCTCGATGCTGTCGTCGCCGATGAAAACGACCGACAGAGGCGAGACGGCGGCCCTGCTCCCGCGCAGACGAAAGCGGGCGTCCAGCGTCTTGAGCTCGAAGGTTCGGAAAAGGTCCGTCTGGGCCGCCCAGATGCTCAGCAGTGCGACAAGGAAGCCGATGCCTGCAGACCGGAGCCATCCCTTGAAGGGCAGGGAACGAACGCGCGAGAAAACTGAAAGGGCCATCCAACCCTATTCTGCCTGAGCGCGGCTCCCTGTCAATCGCCTGTTTCGGGGATGGGTATTCGGGCCCGCACCCTTTCTTGACACCACTGCGCTCCCTGTGGTTTGATGATCACACGCCGCATGCGCCCCCCGGATCCGGGAGTCCTCCCGGCAGAAGGCGGTGCGCCGGGAGACCGCAAAAAGCCGCGGCTATCAAAAAAGGGATGGGGAGGTCAGGAACATGGTGAAATACAATGTGTGTCCGATAACTACTTTAAAGACCCTGCTTTTTGCCACTGACGGCTCAGAGTACAGCATGGCCGCCATGAGTCAGGCCTTCAATCTTGCCAGTGCCTGTTCCACGAAAATCTACGCTCTCTCCGTCGTTGAGGCCAATCCGGAATATGCTTCCCTGGCGCCCCAACTCGTGGAAAAGGCTTCCGCCAGGGCCAGAGAAATCCTTGAGGGGGTGAAGGCGGCGGCGACGAAAAAGGGGCTGAACTGCGAGACGGTGGTCCACACCGGCGAGGACCCGGCCCAGTTCGTCATCGAAGAGGCCACGAAGGTCGGCGCGGACATGATAGTCATGGGTAAGCACGGCGTGAAGAAGGGCCTCAAGAAGTTCTTCATGGGAAGCGTCACGGCCAAGGTCATCAACGAGGCTCCCTGCTCGGTGCTCGTGGTCAAGACCTGACCGTCTCGCCCCCCGTCCCTTTTCCTGGTTGTCAGCTCCGCTGTCTGAAAGGGCAGGGGAGCGGTGCATTCCCTCCTTCGGCGAATATCAAGGTGTTGTGAAAGATGGGTCGGCCTGTAACGCACTCCATGCGTCCCGGTGCGAATGCCCGCCGGAGCTGTCCGGGAGCCGGTATCGGGCAGGCCGCGGCAGAGCGGTTTGAGTTGGTTTATAATGCAGTGAGGTGCAACGTGAGAAGACCGAAGCTTGGCGGGCTGCTCCTGACAGCCGTCCTGACACTGGCGATTCTCCGCCCCTCCACGGCTGTCGCCGGTAAAGCCCTGATTCTCGGAGTTCACCCCTTTCTGCCGTCCACGAAGTTGGTGCAGAAATTCGGCCCCGTCGCCGGCTACCTGAGCCGCGAAGTCGGCCGTCCCGTTCATCTCGAGATTTCCCGCGACTACGAGGCCCACATCGAGAGTGTCGCTGCGGGAGCATACGACATAGCCTACATGGGTCCGGTTTCCTATGTTCGTCTCGTTGAGAAGCACGGGGAGGTGCCCCTCCTGGCCAAGCTGGAGGTGGATGGGGAGCCCTCTTTCCAGGGTGCGATTTTCGTCCGGGAAGACAGCCCGATCCGGGAGCTCGGAGAGCTGGCCGGGAAGCGCTTCGCGTTTGTCGGCCCCTCTTCGACCATGGGATTCATCGTGCCCCATCATGTCATGAAGCAGGCGGGAGTGGGCATTGACAGGCTGGCCGGCTACAGTTTCCTGAAAAATCACGACAACGTCGCCCTTGCGGTGCTCATCGGAGAGTTTGATGCCGGCGCCGTCAAGGAGGAGACTTTTCAGAAGTTCTCCCAGAAGGGGGCGCGGGCTCTCGCCATGACGCCCCCGATCCCGGAACACCTCTTCGTCGCCTCCTCCCGCCAGTCCCCGGAGACGGTCGAGGCGCTGCGAGCCTCTCTCCTGGGCATCGTCAGGAAACCCGAGGGCCTGCGGGCCCTCAGGTCCATAAAGGATTCGGGAACGAACCTCGTCCCTGTCGACGACAGGGACTATGATCTCCTGCGGAGAATACTCAATGAATCTGACCGGGTCGAAATCACGCCATGAAAAAG
Source organism: Candidatus Rokuibacteriota bacterium (assembly GCA_030609125.1). Taxonomy (GTDB): domain Bacteria; phylum JAUVQV01; class JAUVQV01; order JAUVQV01; family JAUVQV01; genus JAUWCW01. The sequence continues at coordinate 4,500 of JAUWCW010000059.1, read as the reverse complement.
ACCTCCGGTATTCGGCAGTTCCGGGCCCTTTATTCCTTCGTCCTCGTCCTGGTCGTCTTTCTCGCTATTGCCGCCGTCATCCCGCTGGTGCAGCTCCGGGGGGAAATTCTCGAGATTGCGGCCGAGGACGCCGCGCGGTACCTGGATATGCTCGGAAGCCTCATTCGCGAGGCCATGATCCGCCACGACTATTCCACTATCAGGGAGACCGTCACTTACTGGGGGGATGAGAATGCCAGGGTGCTGGACATCAAGGCGGTGGCGCCGAACGGCTTCGTCTTTTCGGAGTTCAGCCGCGAAGCCTCCAGACCCTATCCAAATCCCGTGATGGTGACAAGGCAGATCCGCCACGACGGCCGGGTCCTTGCCACCCTGCAGCTCACGGAGAACTTCGACATCTTTGCGCACGAGTCGGAAAAAGTGATCCGGAGGAACATTCTTTCCTTCGCCGTGTTCACCGTGGCCATGGGGATGGTGTTGTGGATCACGCTCCGCCGCACGGCGATCATCCCCATGCAGAAGCTCTTCGACGAGGTGCACACCCTCAACCTCACCCTCGAGGAGCGCGTACAGACCCGCACAGCCGACTTGAACCACGCGAACGAAGACCTTGAGCAGGAAATCGGAGACCGCATCAGGGCGGAAGAGCACCTGAAGGAAAGCGAGGAGCGATACCGCGGCATCGTCGCCAGCGCGGCGGACGGTGTGCTTCTGCTCGACCCATCGGCGACCGGCGGTCCTGTAATAGTCGAGGCGAACGAGTCGGCGTGCCGAATGCACGGGTACAGCCAGGAGGAGATGGTAGGCATGCCGATCTCCTCGCTGGACGACACTCCGAACAGGGCGAAGATCAAGGAAAGGGCCAGGGCCCTGATGTCCGGGGAGAGGTTGTCTTTCGAGGTATATCACGTCCGCAAGGACAAGTCGACATTCCCTCTCGAAGTGTCCGGGCAGTTGGTGTCCGTCAAGGGCAGGTCGTACATCATCTCCATCGAACGGGACATCACGAAGCGAAAAGAAGCCGAAGAGGTCCTGCAGAGGGCCAGGGACTCCCTGGAGCGGCAGAACGAGGAACTGAGAAAGATCGACCGGATGAAGGACGCGCTTCTCCGCGACGTCTCTCACGAGCTGAAGACGCCGGTAGCCAAGCACGCCATGCAGCTGGAAATTCTTCGTCCCCTGCTGGGGAACAGCCGCACCACCGAAGTTGAGCGGAGGGCCTTTTCCGTCATGCAGGAAAGTGTCCGGCGCCAGGAGAGCGTCATTCGCAATCTTCTCAGCCTTGCCCGCCTCGAGTCCGGAGGCCGTCAGTACAGCAGGGAACCGTTCCGACTCGACAAGCTGGTGGAGAAAGTGCTGGAGGACTATGCCGATAGCATCGAGACCGGCGGCATCGCCGTTTCCGCGACTATGCCGGAAATCTCCATGTCCAGCGACATCGAAATGCTTTGGCACGTGCTCTCGAACCTCCTCAGCAACGCCATAAAATTCCAGCGCCGTGAAGGGTTGCCGAAAATTTCCATTTCAGCCCGGACGCAGAATGAAAACGTCATTGTGAAGATCGAGGACAACGGCATCGGCATGAGCCGGGAGGTCCAGGAGAGAATCTTCTCCCGCTTCTTTCAGGCCACGGCATCGGCCGAGGGCAGCGGTGTCGGCCTGACCATATGCAAGCGCATCGTCGGGGACCTGGGCGGAAGCATCCGGGTGGAGTCAAAGGGGATCGGCCTGGGGAGCGCCGTCGAGGTGACGTTGCCCATGTGCTGATGCGAGACGGCAACAGCAGCTTCCTTTTCGTATAACGTGCCGGTCGCCTCCCGAAAAGCCGCGAAACCAGGCGCACCAATCCCCGCCGAATCTACATCCGTCACCGCCCGGGGGGGATCATTGCCAAAGGACGTTCAGGGGCGCCTTCGACATCGGACCGGCAGTCATCTCCAGATTTGGAGGCCGACGTCCGATACTCGAGCGGTGCCCTGTGCGAAAAGAGGTGTCAGAGAGCTTCATCCGCGGCTTTGATCAGCCGGCCGATGCTCATGGATGAGTCGTGGACTGCAGCTTCCGAAAAGACTTCCGCCACGATTCGGAAAGGGCCGGCACCGCGAGGACCCTGTCGATGCCGCTGCGGTTATCCCTGTCGTGATGGAAAATGCGGTTGGCGAAGGAGATGGGCACTCTCCTCGGATCCCTCTCCCTGAGAACCAGCCTGTCGCCCCTCTGCACGGCCCCCTCTTTCAGCACCTTCAGGTAGAATCCGGTACGGCCCGAATTGACGACCAGCTTTGTCATGTCGTTCCGGCCGTACCGTGCTGCGAGTGTTCGGCAGGGCTGCCGGGGCTGGCTTACCTGCACCTCGGCCGTTCCCAGCTGAAAGATGTCGCCGACGCAGACGTCGTCTTCATGAAGGCCCGACACAGAGAGGTTTTCGCCGAAGGGCGCCGGGGGCAGGGTGACTCCAAGAGCCTTCTCCCAGAAGGGATAATGTTCCACACTGTAGACACATACGGCCTTGTCCGAGCCCCCGTGGTGTTTCAGGTCGGCAACGCCGTCACCCTCGAAGCCCAGCCTGCCGAGATTCAGCGGGCCCTGAACCGGTTTCCTGCAGATCGCCGTTGTAACTTCCCGGCCGTGGAAAAGCTCCTTCGCGGGCAGACCTATGTTCAGCGATTCAATGGTGAATTCTCTCGCCTTGTCAATCCACTGATTGGGTGAATCTTGGGTTTGGACGGTTTCGCGACAGAGCTTCCAGGATCGGACCGAGCCAGGCTCCACCGTATTCACACGGTCATTCGTGTTTTTCCAGGGGAAGAAGATCGGCGATGCTCTTCTGCAGCTGGTCGGGCCGCAGGGGTTTGACCAGATAGGCCGAAGCCCCCGCGGCGAGGCCCTCTTCGATGTCTTTCTGGGCGGCCCGGACTGAAACGATGACAATGGGTGTGCGAACCGTTCTCGGGTCCGCCCTGAGGGCCCGGCAGAGGTCGTAGCCGTGGATCTTCGGCATGAGAACGTCGGTGACGATCAGGTCCGGCATGGTCTCCTGGGCGAAAAAGAGCCCTTCCTCACCGTCAACGGCGGTCAGGCAGTTGTACCCGCGGCCCAGGATCGTCTCCTCCAGGGCGAAGAGGAAGTTCGGCTCATCGTCGATGGCGAGAATCCTCGGCGCTTTCGGGCGCCCCCGCTCCTTGTCGTGCTCCCTGATGAACTCCTGGAGGCTGTACGTGTGGCTGAACCAGTTGCGCCGGTAGCCGCACTGACGGCAGACGTCGGGATGACACAGGCTCTCCTTCTGGGCGATGCGCCAGCAGAAGATGGAGCGAGACTCCCTCACCGGACAGGCTTTGTCACACTTCTTGTACTCCCAGCAGAATTCGAATTTCATCTCCCGCGCTCCTCGTGGCAGCAATAGGATCTCACATTATGATCCTTTGCACGAGACAAAAAGACGAGGTTCCCCGCAACTCCTGTGCCCCCCCTCTCCTTGACAGCGAGCAGGCCCGGCGCACAATAGGCCGGATACAATGTCTGAGAAAGAACCGCAGATGAACGAGCATATTCTGGGTGGGCTTCCGTCGTCGCAGGCCAGGGGTGTCTGGAAGCACTTCCTGGCCCTGAGCGGCATCCCGAGGCCGCCCGGCGGTGAGGAGAAAGTGGCGGAGCACCTCAAGGCGGTGGCGGGGTCGGCGGGCCGGGAGACGGCGCAGGACCGGACGGGGAACCTGGTGATGCGCATCCCGGGCCGCGGGAGCCTTGCCCGGGAGGAAACATTGATCCTGCAGGCCCACATGGACATGGTCTGCGAGAAAGACCCCGGGATCGAGCACGACTTCAGCCGTGACCCTCTGCGTCTCCGCATCGAGGGAGAATGGCTGGAGGCGTCCGGCACGACCCTGGGCGCGGACAACGGGATCGGCATGGCCCTGGCCCTGGCCGCGGCGGAGGCGGACCTTGAGGAAAGGCTTCCGCTGGAACTGCTCTTCACCGTGGACGAGGAGTCGGGTCTGACAGGGGCCTTGAAGCTCGACGCGGGGATGTTGCGGGGCCGCCGCCTCATCAATCTGGACAGCGAGAAAGAGGGTGTTTTCATTGTCAGCTGTGCCGGCGGCCGGGCCGTCACGGCCCGCTTTTCAAGAGAATCGACGACGCTCCCTCATTCCGGCCCTGTCGTCCGCTGGCGCCTGAGCGGCCTGAGGGGGGGGCACTCCGGAGTCGACATCAACGATACGCGGGCCAATGCGGTCACCGCCGCCTCCGGCCTGCTTGAAAAGCTGCGCGGCCGGGGGGGCGTGCGTCTTCAGTCCCTGACTGGAGGGACACAGTTCAACGTCATTCCGCGGGAGGCGGAATGTGTTGTCAGCGGAGTCACACCGGACGAGGTCCGTGCGCTCGCCGAGGGGACCGTGGACGGGCTGAGGGCGGTGGAGCCCGGAGCGTTCTTCACCCTGGAGAGCGGGGAGGGGGCGCCTTCGGACCCCTTGCCGTGGGGGGTTGTCGATTTCATTG
>JAUWCW010000251.1 GCA_030609125.1 Candidatus Rokuibacteriota bacterium | reverse complement strand
GGGCGAGGGCCCGGCCGGTGAACCCGGTGGCCCCGGTGACGAGTGTTTTCATTGTTCCACCTTTGCTATGGTTACCCTGTCGAGGTCGAGAGTATAACCGAAATGAGTGACGTGGAGGCTCAGGATTGTCGGCCGGTCGAGGGCAAAGGGATAGGAAAAAACGGCAAAACTCTCTCGACTGCCAAAATCGGCGACGGTTATTCTCCGCTCGCCCAGGATGACCCCCCGCGGCGCTGTTCCTGCCATCGTCATCCTGTCATTGTCGTTTAAGAGCGTCACCGCCGCAACCGCTTCCTCCCCTTCCGGCCGATCCCGGCCGTCAAGGGCGAGAGCGACGCTCAAGGTGTAGTCACCCGCGCCGTAGAGCCGGTAAGGGCCGCGGGTAACGGGGCCGACCGGGTCGGTCCCAGTCAGCCGGACGGCCCGACCGCCGGAGGCCCCGCGGTGGGGACTCACATTGCCGAAGTGATAGATCTCCTCGAATTCGAAGCCGGGGAGGGGATCGGCCTGGTCGGCAAACCGGAGATAGGTCCACTCGAGCGCGAGGGCGGATTCAGGGGCGGGGGCGAGCCGATAGTAGACCGACGTCGCTTCTTCGAGGGGAAAATCCATCGAGACTGTCCGATAGTCTCCGGAAGTGTCGAGGGTGAATGCCTTCGAGGCAACAAGACGCTTGGCGGGCGATGAGAGAACGGACACCGTGAATGAGGGCTCACCTTCCGTTCTCACTCGCAGCGAGAAAGTGTACCTCCCCGCGGGAGTCGTTCGGCGACGGACTACTACCACCGGGGCCGCGGTCTCCCCGCCGAGGCGCAACGCTCTCCCCCCCGCGGTCTTCCCATCCCGAACCACCATCCCCCCCCGGAGGTTTCTCCCCCGGTGGACGACACCCGTCACCGACGAGCGGAACTCCACTTCCCCCCCTGCCTTTTCGCTGTCAAGGATACGAAAGGTTGAAACAGGAGGATCCAAGGCGATGCGCTCGAGGTAGGGCGAGCGGAGAAGGTTCTCGAGGGCGTACTGGGGGGGGAAGAGACAGACCTTCTGGGGAAAGGACTCCTCATGGAGTATCAGGTACTCGATTCCCATTTGCCGGAGGAGGTCGAACTGCGACCGCTGCATCTGGCCGGCGTTGAGGGCGATCAGGGGTCGGAAAACCTCTTCGAAATAGCCCAGGGGCGGGGTGGGGCTGTACCCGTTGACCATAATCGTCCGGTAGGAGGTGGTGTAGTACTGGTAGTGGGATGTCCAGGCATCGTTGCCCGGCCAGAGGGGGACGTTAATGACCTTGGCGTCGGGTTTGTCACGGAAAGTCGTTTCATAGGCCTTCACTTCGCGCGGCAGAAGAGATATCCCCACGCTGGTGCCGAAGAAGGGGAAAAGATCGGCCAGGATGATGGTGAAGGCGGCGAGAAGGGCGACGACGCCTCTCTTCTCCGGCAAGGTACGGCGCAGGAAGGCGAAACCCAGTCCGGCGGCCACGGAGAGGGCGAAACTCGAGATGATCATCAGTTTTGCCGTCTGCCTTATTTTGGCGAACTTCGGGAGATGGTGAAAAAGGAAGAGGTAGGGCTTGGGAAAAGGGGACTTCGGCCCGAACACGAGGAGGTAGGCACCGAGGAGAAGAACGAGGAAGAACCCCATTCTCCACAGGTCCCTCCGCTCCTGGGGGGTGCGGGGACGGCGGAGAAGACCGAGTGCGAAGACCGCCCCCACGAAGAGGACGGCCGCCCCGCCCAGGTAGACAGCCGTCGTCAGCACGGCGCTGTCCCGCACGAGGGCGTCTCGAAGAGCCGGCGAATAGGAACGCACCTCGTGGAGCGGCCGCTCATAGGCGCCGGACGAGGTGAGAGACGGGGGGAGGAGGAGAGGAACGATCGCGACAACAAGGAAGAGGGCGGCCGGGGCGAGAAGTCCTCTCACCTCCCTGAAAATTTTTCTCCCGCCCGCAGCCGCGAAGTGTTTCAGCACGAAGAGCGGGGCGATGAGGGCAGTCAGGTAGAGCACGTGCAGGTCGTTGTCGGTCATGCACCAGAACACGAGCCCTCCCAAGAGGGCGTACTTGAGGGACTTGGCATCCAGGGTCTTCTCGACGGCGAAGATAAAGAGCGGCACCAGAAACATCGAAAACCCCGTCGGATGCCCCCCCATGAGAGCCGCCGTACGGTAAGGGGCGACGGCGAAGATCGCTCCCGCGCAGAGAGAAGCGCGGCGATCGCCGGTGTAGTGGTGCACGAGGAGGTACATGCTCAAACCGCTCAGCAGGTAGCTCAAGAGAAGTGCTGCATTGTAGCCGGCGCCCAGCCCGAGGAAGCTGAAGGCAGCGAAGACGAGAGGATAGGGAAAGAAGTACAGGTGAACGGGGAGGGCGCTCTCCTTCCCGGTGTAGAACTCGTACTTGTTCTCGTAGAGGCGCGAGTTGCCCTTCAGGGCGTCCCCGAAGAGCCAGAAGCGGTAGTAGAGCTGGAGGTGGTCGCCGGGCATATTGGAGACGACAGCGTTTTCGCCGGCACTGTGGCGGGTATAAGGCACCCCGCGGGTGAAATATCTGGCCACGGGCAGGGTATCCATCAGTCCGAGGAAGAGAAAGAACGTGGCCAGGAGGGCCAGGAGGGCGATTCGTTTCTTACACCATTCCAACGAAGCAACTCCCCCGGTGATTATTTCCTCAGACGTTCCTCGCAACCGAACCCGGCATCTCTCTTTCCCGGGCCGATTCCTGCTCCCTCAAGGTAGATAGGCGTCCCAGTGGTATAACCCTCAAGGATGGTGCTTTGTACCGCAGCAGACGACTGGTGTCAATAGAAACACTCTCTGGGGAGGATTCGTCCGTAGTCCACGATCGTTGTACCGTCAGTTGACGACCCGGGAGATTTCCGGGGATGAGGGCGTCAGAAAGCGGGCGGAGATGAATCTCTCCAATTCTCTCGCCACAACATGATGCCCCCAGGCATTGGGGTGAATACTGTCATCGTAGATCGAGGGCCCCACTTCCTCAAAGAATCCAATCATGTCCAGCAAGGGGATGCCGCTTGCATCGGTGAACTCGACAATCTGATGGGATGTTTCTTCAAAGCCTCGCTTGATTTCATACCTCAGGGGAAAAAGCAGGAACATGACTTCAGCCCCGTTACTCCGGGAAAGGTCCCGCACAGCCATAAGGGCTTTACTCCACTCCCGCCAGTGTGAATCGATTTTCAACATATTTCGCGGATTGATGTAGAAATGCCTCATGAAATCATTTCCCGTCGGGTGGTAGAGACCGAGTTTTTTCACCACTTTCAGATGGTATTCCCTGAAGCCCTTCACCCTCTTGTCCAGAAAGGAGAGAAGGGAGCTGTACTGCCACCAGGCGAGGTCGCCGTACATGCCGATTTTGACGTTCTTGTCGGGAGGAGGAAAATGTATATGGTCGTTGAGGCAGATTTCCAGCACGACCAGGTCGGGATTCAACGGCAGGACAAGATGTTCGAGGATGGCGAGTTCCTCCCAGGTGTCACGACCGGAGAGGCTCGCGTTCACGACCTCCACGCGGTGATCGTATTTCCCGGAAGAGTTCATGCTTTCTTCGAGAATGACGGGAAAAATATTCTCTCTTTCGAGGTTGCGTCCGAACGAAATGGAGTCGCCGAGAACGGCGATGCGGTACGTGTCCGCCGGCTTGTTGTTCGACACGTCTTCTCCGCGAAAGCCCAGGTTGTTGATTCTGACCGGTATCTTTTGACCGGGAGTAACGGTGGTGATGTTCGGGACCATCTCGTACCGCACGTTGGGAATCCTGCTCACCCGGGAAATGCGTCCGGCCACCCGGTTGTTCTCATGTTTCTCTTTGACGTCCATCACCTTGAAGGCCCCCTCGACGAGGACGATGGAAAGAACGGTGCCCAGGGCCATGCCGGTTATGG
>JAUWCW010000051.1 GCA_030609125.1 Candidatus Rokuibacteriota bacterium | reverse complement strand
GATTTTCGGCTCCAACCACGGCATGGGTCCCTGGACAGCTGAGCGGGAAATCATGGATTGGATCAAGGAGAGGATTCAAAAGGATTTTGCCGAGGAAAAGATCCGAGAATTGCAGGGATGGATATGTTCAGCAACAGAACTGCGCCTCTGCGCGCTCATGGCCCTGGCTTCCTAGTGTGCTGTTCGAACACTTGACACCACCCCTGCCCTGCAAAAGAACTTCCCGAAGGGAACACCCATGAAAGGCTTGACGGTGGCCGCCGCGCTGGCGGGAACAGCCATGGTGCTGATGAATCACACCCGGGGACAGCTCATACATGCTTCCTGGGCCCTTCATCTGGCGTGGCCCCTTGCGGCGATGGCGGCCGTCGGGATCGCCGCCGCCCGGCGGGGGAAACCGGTTATCTTCGACACCGACGCCGACGCTCGACCCGCCCTTATCCTTTTTCTCGCGATGGTGGTGTACCTCCTCTCGAGTGCCACGGCGGACCGTCATTTTTTTCTCGCCGGCTGGGCACCGGCGTCTCTCTTCGACTTCCGGCAGGGTCTCCCCCGGTCGGCCATCCTGACGGCGATGCTGACACCGCTCTGTCTCTACACCGGACGCCGCCGGTGGCTCCTGCCGCTGGGACTGCTCCTGTCGATCGAGCTGTTCACCCTCCAGGAACTCGCCCGGAGCACGGACTGGTCCGCCCTGTACCGTGACGACCATCCCTCTTTCATGTACCGCTTCTGGTCGTACGCCAGGAGCTTCCCCCGTGTGATCTACTATGATCCCCTCTGGAACGGCGGCAAGGTCGGCTCCTACCTGATCGGCTCGGGCATTCCGCCGATGGGAACTTTCTTCCTGCCTCTCTGGCGCTTCTTCCCGATCCTTTCCATATACACGCCCCTCCTCGGCTTCATCTTCATCGTTCTGCTGCCGTGGGTGGCGGTGGGATCGGCAAGGCTGACGGGAGCCGGCCGCCAGGCCGCCCTCTCGGCCGGCATCCTCTCCCTTGGCCTCTGCTGGTACTTCTTCCTTTACCTCCTCAAGTTCGGCACGGTGGGCAGCCTCTTCAACACCATCTTCCTCCTGCCCGTCTGTGCCGTCCTCTACCGGGCAATCCGGCTCGACAAAAGAGAGGTCTGGGCCGGCGTGATTCTCGTGATCTCGTCCGTGTCTTTCCTCTCCTGGGGGGGGTCCGTTTTCCTTGCTCCCCTGATCGTTGCCGGCGTACTGCTTGGCATGGGAAAGTGGACAAAGGATAAAGTTTTGTTCTTGAGCACCTGCACTTTCCTGATTCTGCTCATTCTCGGGCCGATGTATCTGCAGCTCCACCTCCACACCGACCTGGGGAAGTTCGTAACCGCCGACAATCCATCTTCCTGGAAAGAGCTCTCTTTTCTCGGCGGCTGGAAAAGACTGGGCTCCCACCTCCGGCAGGCCAACCCCCTCCTCGTATTTCTCGGCCTTCCGGGGCTCTTTTTTACCCGCCGCCGGGGAATGGCGCTCCTGCTGGCTCCTCTCTTCGTCGGGGCGCTCGTCCTTTCGGCATGGGGCAAGGAGTGGCTTCCGATCCTTCAGCTCGACCGCATGGCGATTCCCCTTTTCGTGGCGGCCTGCCTCCCCGCCGCCATGCTGTGCGGCCGCATCCTGGAGACGAGGGGCAGGAGATGGGCCCCGGCGCGGGCCGCCCTCCTGGTTCTGCTTGCCATGGGGGGGGTTGCGGGGACGGGGTATTACCGGCACTTCGCCGGCCAGGCGTCGGCAACTATCTCACCGGTGATGCTGGAGGTCGCGGCCTGGCTGAAGAGCAACACTGACGGCGACTCTCGCATTCTCTTTGCCGGACAGACGGTTCACGGCTACGGTTCGGGTCATGTGGCCCTCCTGCCGGCCCTTACCGGAAGGGAAATGATGGCGAGTGACTACTACGCCTTCTCTCCCAAGCTGGTTGAGTACGAGTATCCCCCGCGAGAGTGGCGGAAGGACGGTGCGGCCGGGATCAGGGAATTCATGGATCTCTTCAACGTCGGTTATGTCCTGACCTACCATGACAGGTGGAAGGAGAAATTCCGCCAGGACGGGGAAAGCTACGAGGAGCTGGCTTCCTTCATGCAGAAGACGCTGGAGATCACCGTCTTCCGTGTAAAGAGGGCGCGTTCCTTTTTTGCCGTCGGCAGCGGGACCGTCAGCGCCGGGATCAACCGGATCGAAGTCCGCCCCGACCACCCCGGGGAGATCGTGTTGAAGTACCGCTGGGAGGAGGGTCTGTCCGCCGGCGGGAAAACGGAACTCTATCCGGTCGACATGGGCCGGGGGGTGCGCTTCATCGGTGCCCGCTCCGGGGAAGCAGAGAGCTTCACTATCCGTTACGACCGATGGTTATAGTGCCTGAGAGGATGAAAGGACCGGCAAGGTGGGTGGCGCTCGCCGTGGTTGTTGTCCTGGGTTTTGCTCTCCGACTCAACCTCTCGCTGAAGGCCTTCTTTTCCTCTTTCGACACCTCCACGGTGGGCCTGATGGGCCTGCACATCCTCGAAGGCGAGCGCCCCCTCTTCTATTACGGGCAGGACTACATGGGCTCTCTGGAAGCGTACGTGGCGGCGCTGATGTTCGCCCTTTTCGGGATCTCCACTACCTCCCTCTCTCTCTCCCCCATCCTCTTCGCACTCGGCTGGATTGTAGCCATGTACCTGCTCTTCGCCGAGCTTTTCGACATCCCGGCCGGGATCGCCGCCTCCCTCTGCACCGCGGCCACCGGATGGTATCCCCTCTGGTTCAGCATGGCCTCCAACGGCGGCTATCCGGAAACCTTCTTCTTCGGGACACTTTTTCTCTACCTGGCGGTCAGGCTCGTCGGCCGGGAGCTTTCGCCGGGAAGAGAGTGGACGCACGCCGTGGGCCTCGGGGCGGCGGCGGCCCTCGGAGTGTGGACGAACTTTCAGGTATTCTCCTATGTAGTCACCGGGGCACTGATACTCCTGGGGGGAGTGGTGTGGAGGAGAGGGAAACGTGCCTTCACGATGAAGGTGGCAGCGGCCGGCCTGATCGGCCTCCTCGGTTTCATTCCCCTCCTGGTGACGACGTGGGGAAGCAACTCCAAGGCCGGGGAAGCCGGTCCCTCAATAAGGCTCCTGCCGGAAAATGCGGTGTCCTTTCTGAAGCGGCTGCCCAAGCTCTTCCTGTGGCCCATAGAGGTGCCGGCCCTCCTCCTGGCGGTGTCTCTCGCCGCCTTCACCGCGGCTCTCCTTTTCTACTTCATCAAGGTACTTTCCGGCACCGACGGGAGGGAGCGACTGCGCGGACTGGTGCCTCTGCTCTTCGCCTCCGTATTCCTCTCGCTCTACCTGGTGCATCCCGCAGCCAGGCTGAATGCTCCACGCTACCTGACACCCCTGATTTCAATGACCACTGCTGCCGCCTTCGGCGCCGCCGTCTCGATGAGCAAGAAACCTATGAGGTATGCCGGCTGGGCTCTCCTGGCCCTCTGGACCATCTACAACGTCTCTTCCGCCCTGGAGACCGCCGACGCGCGAGTGACGAGGAAGGAGGCACACGTCCGTAACAGGACGGAGATCATCGGTCGTGCCGAAGAGGCGGGGCTGCGGCACTTGATGATTCTGGGATCTGCCATCGACGGTCTCAGCGGACAGTCCCTTACTTTCTATGCCCGGGACCGTGTCCGCTTCGTCTCCTCTACCTGGGAGAGGTATCACCCAGCGGCGGAGTCGGCTGAACTCGATCCGGCGACGGGGTTCCTGGTCAAGAAGTCGCACCGGCGGCGGGTGAGGCGCTCTCTGGTAGCGGTGGGCATACCGTCTTTCCAGGAGGAGGTCTTCGGGCGAATTATCATCCACGACATCGATGTGCCCCATGTCCGGCGGCAGTCCGTCCCCCCGGCCGCGATGCGGGTGAAAATTGAAGGCCTGCCGGAGGAAGTCCGGGGAGAGAGCCTGCTGGACAGGGCGGACGAAACGGGCGTGTCCCCCGGCCCGGATAGAGAGACCGCCGCTGTTCTGACGGTGACCCTGGAGCGCCCTGTCGAGATCGACGGGCTCTGGTTCACTGCCAGGAACTCCCGCCTGATTCCCCGCTCCTTCGACATCAGCACCTCCGTGGACGGAGTGATCTACCAGCCCGTCAGGAGAGAGTTCCACAACCTCCTCCCCACCTACATCTCCGGAAACAAGGCATACATGATGGGCTACCATGTTCGCAGCGACTTGAGATTCGGTCCCGCGAAGGCCCGCTTTGTACGCATTCGTATCGACTCCAGGAGGAATGACCGTTCCTCCTGGGAGGTGAATGAAATTTTTCTCTTCGAGCGGCTCGGCGAGGACCAGCCGGTCTCCGACGACGAGGTTGAAAGTATGGCCCGAATAATTTCCGAGCGGAAGATTGATTTTACCGTGGCCGATCGCTGGCTCAGCGCCCGGCTGGGTGCTCTTCTCGACGACCGAGAGGATAGCCCTCCCGTCTACCCGCGCTTCAATCCCAGGTCCCGGCACACCCTGGTCAGCCGCCGTTTCCCGCCGAGGAAGGGATTGGGAGTGGCTATCGAGAGGGCGGTGGCCGACGAGTGCGAATCCGTGCTTTCAGGCTCCCTTCCCGCCGGGGCCCGACTGGAGCGGGTGAATTTCCCCCACTACGTTCTTTACACTTTCGTGGGGCCGGAAACCGTCTTTGAAAGCCTGCCGGACTCACTGACATGGAACGGCCACATGGTGCTCCGGATGGAAGGCGGCGAGCAGTGAGGGTTTTCGGTCGCCTTCCCGCACTGCGGACGCTTTCTTTCCTTCTCCTCGGCACCCTCCTGCTCTCTTTCTCCATCCACCTCTGGTGGGGCGAGCGCCATAACAGCCTCTACGACAACGGCCGCTGGATAATCGGGAAGGATACGGGCAAATTCCTCTTTTATACCTACAAGTTCATGTTCCGTCCCCTCAAGGAATCACAGGTTCTCCTCAACCGCGACATGGCCTATCAGGAAATCCTCTACCACGAAGCCGAGGGTCCGCGGCGGAAACTGGAGGGGCTGAAGTTCGAGGGTCTTGTCTCACTCAACGGTTATCTCTGGATCGAGTTGCGCAAGGTGGGACAGCGGATGGTGGGTTGCCGCCTTTCCAGAAAGGAAGGTTACCGCAGCGGCTTCTATCGCTACGACGACGGGGGTGAACTCCTCGAATATCTTCCCTTCGAACGCACACCGGGGGAGGAACTCGATGGGTGGAAGAATATCGAGGTGGTTCTGGCCGATCGGCAGTGGCACCTCAGCGTAGACGGTCTTCGCCTGGGGAGCCTGCCGGACACCGGCCCGAATAACGGGCGTTTCGGATTCCGCGGTTCCGGGAACACTCGTGCCGAAGTGGGGGTGCGAAACGTCGAGATGCGTTTCCGGAATCCGGAGAACCCGGCCCGGACGTGGACCGAACGTGAGGATTTCATGCCCTCCTTCTCCACAGGGTCCTTCGGCGTCATCGTGTTCTTTTCACTCTTCGTGCTTTCGCTGAGGCTCTGGAGGCGAATGCTCCTCAGCGCCCTTCTGCCGGAGGTCAGGCGCAGGGCTTTTGAGAAGTCGGATGAGGCCGGCTTGGTCATGTCGCTCCTCTTCCTCCTCCTGCTGCCGAGGGCGACGGAGGGCTTCCAGATTCCGCTTGCCCTCTTCTCAGCTGAAATTGTGTGCCTGACCGCCTTCGCCGTGTCAGTCCGGGGGGGGAGAGCGGCGGTCTTCGGTCTGCCTCGACGCTCCGTTCTCTCCTTTGCCTTGGCGATGGTCGTCCTGAGCGCCGCCGCCTTCACCATGGCAGGCGAGAATCTGGGGAGGGGCAAACCTGTCACATGGAGCAGGATGAAAAGTGTCCATCCCGACGCCTATATCCTGAAGCCGGACCGGCAGAGCTCGTCCAGTGACTTCGTCCTTGCCTCACCGGTCAAGGTCTCCCTGGGTGCCCCTTATTTCATTGAGGGACGGGCCTACCGGGAGCAGCTGATCGCCGCCGATTTCGTAATGGCCCGCGAGGGAACATTTGACATAGTCTTTCAGCAGCAGTCCTATCACACTCGCGGCGACCCCGTGGGGGAAGAGCTTCCCTTCCAGCGTCGATTGCTGCGACTCTCCACCCGCCCCGACGCCTCATGGGGACTGGGCAAGGGGGTCCGCCGGGCACCGATGCCCTTCTACCGGATCAAAGGGACCCTCGTCTCCGGCGGTGACAACCACATCGAGATAATCTCCGACGGGGATGGTATTCAGGTGCTCCTGAACGGCGAGAAGACTCTTCTTCCAGGTATCAGGCCCCTTGGTTTCGGTGTGACTGGTTTCATGGCGTACGAGGAGCCGGTCACCCTGACGGCGTTGCGGATCGAGCCGACGGCCTCCCAGGCAGCGCGCGAGGGGCTTCTTCCCCTGCTGGGAGCGCTCCTTCCTCTCCTTCCGTTTGCAGCTGTCTGGCTGCTCGCCCGCCCCGGAGGCGGGGACGGCCTGATCAAGGCGTCAGCCGCCGGCCTGAGCTCTTTTTACCCCGTGGCCCTGTACCTTACGGCCGCCCTTTTTCTGGGCCGCGAGAACCTGCTGTTCCTGGGAGACAGCCGGCTGGCCGCCTTCGACATCTTCCTGGCCACCGCCGGGGTGTCGCTCCTCTACCCGATCATCCTCTTTCGCAGCCGGATCCGGGCAGCCGCACTCTGGTACAATTTCTGTCTGCTCGGCGTGATCCTCTGCCTTGCCGCCTTCGCCTGGGACCTTCTTCCGCCCGAGCACGGACTGAAGCTCAAGTTCGACCGGGACGCCGTCGTTCCGGGCGAACTTATCAAGCAAAGGAACAAGGGCCGGTCGGAACCGTGGTACGGCTACGGCCGGCTGATCGGCGTGAACAACTACGTGTGGAGACAGCATCTCGGTGGCCGCCCGGTCACTACCGAAAAGCCCGCCGGCACGGTGCGTGTCTTTACTCTCGGAGGGAGCCAGGCCTGGGGCAGCGGCGCCTCCTCCAGCCGTGAAACGTATGACGCCCTGCTGGAGAAGAGGCTACGGGAGCGGGGGCTGCCGGTGGAGATCCACAACGCCGGCGTCAACGGCGCGGGCGTCGGCAAGGTCCACATGTTTTACCGGGACGTTCTCGCCGGTTTCGCCCCCGACCTGCTGATCCTCGACGTCGGTCTCAACGACAGCGCCAGCCTCAAGTCTTCTCACAGCAAGCCAAAGCGAAAAAGGCGCCTTAAGCTCCACCTCTCGCACTTCGAGGAACTCCTCGACCTCTGCCGCGAGACCGGCGTGGACGTGGTCCTCGTACTGGAACCGATGAGCCGCGAGGCCCCCCTGCGGCCCTACCAGGAGCTCTACAGCGCCCTGGAGAGGATCGCCGGGGAAAAAGGGGTGGCGGTAATCGACGCCTGGCCCGTCATGCTGGAGCTGGAAGCCGACCACTTCGTCTGGTGGGACACAGCCCACCTGGCACCTTACGGGCACCAGTCCCTTGCCGGGCTTCTTGCGCCGGTCGTGGAGAGGCTTATCCGGGAGCGCATCGAAAGAACCACGGGGGAGATCGTGGAGGAGGGTGAAAGGGACTGATGACATCCGGAAAAAGAAGCAGCGGCAACGGTCGCTACCGGGACGTGGAGGGGATCCTCCGGATCGTCCGTGACGGGCTCTGCCACCGCTGCGGGGCCTGCATAGGCATCTGTCCCGCCGGCACCTTCGACGTCGGCCCCTCCGGTTACCCCGTCCAGGTGGGAAAGTGCGTCGAATGCGACAAGTGCGTGCAGGTCTGTTCTGGCTTCGAGGTCGACTATCCCGCCCTCGGAGCCGCCGTTTTCGGTAACGCGTACCGGTACGGGCCGGCCCTTGGTCCCGTAAAGGCCGCCTACGTAGGCCATGCCCTCGACGAAGAGATCCGGTGGAAAAGGGCGAGCGGCGGCCTGATCACCCAGCTCCTCGTTCATCTCCTCGAGAGCGGACGAATCACCGGGGCCTTGGTGGTCGTTCCGAACCCTGACGATCCTGCCATGGCGAAAGGGACTATCGCCAGGAGCAGGGAGGAGCTGCTGGCGGCGGCCCAGTCGAAGTACACCACCTCGCCGAGCCTGGCGGCGCTGAGAGAACTGAGGGGAGAAAAGGGGCGCATTGCCGTCGTGTGCGCTGCACTAGGAAATTCCTTCCCGGGTGGCGTGCTGTTTTGCCTCCCCAAGGCATCGTGAGCGCGCTCATGAGATGATTCTGGGTAGTGCGTGAGGGGTTGTCAAGCTAACCACCGGCTGAAGCCGGTGGCTTGTTTCGGGCACTGAAAGTGCCGTTCCGGCTAAAGCCGGCTCCAAGCCGTCCGACCCAAGTCGGAATCATTGCGACCCGAGGTCGCCCTGCACTTTGAATGTATCATCCGTGTCCGTGTGCCCGGCAATGTACGCTACAGCAACGCATCTTCGATTTCGGCTTCGTCTCCTCCCGGGAGAAACTCGACGCCATGGCCGCAGCTACAGCCTTCTGTCAGCCGTCGACGAACGATAGCTTCTCCATCGAGCACCCCCGTGAAGCGGCGGCCATGGCCCCGGCAGGCAGACGCTACGTCCTGGAGAACTACTCCTGGCGCGCCGTCCTCGATCGCTTCGAGGAGGCCCTGGAAAAGTCGATAGCCTGAGCCCGGCCCCCTTTCCCGACTCACACCCGGCAATTATTCTCGACCGGTCGATCCCCACAGGATTTACCTTGTCCTTTCTCCTGATCTTGGATATCCTGCCGGGCGGAGGTGGAATGTATTCCGGCTTGCCGTGGAACGTGACAGGAAGACAGCCATGGATCTGACTGACCAGCAGATGAAATGTATCGGCGAACTGGCGGAAAGGTCGGATCTCCGCCTGGTCGTCCTTTTCGGGTCGGCCGCCGGTGGGCCCAGTCACGAGCGCAGCGACGTCGATATCGCTGTGCGCACACGGGAGGGGAATGGTCTCTCCTTGTCCCGCTACAGCGAAGTGCTGGAAGGTCTCGAGCGTATCTTTCCCGGCCACCGCCTCGACCTTGCCTCTCTTGACCACGCCGACCCCCTCTTTCTCAAGAAAATCACCGAACGTTGCCGTCTTCTCGCCGGGAAGCTCTCCGATTTTAAGCGCTTGAAACTCCTGGCCTTCCGTCGTTACCAGGACCACAAGCGTTTCCTGGAGATGGAGCGCCGGTTCGCGGAGCGCTTTGTCGAGGAGAGGGCGCCCCGATGATCGATCGAGAACTCATCGACCGAAAGATTACCCTTATCGCGCCCGATCTGGATGAGCTGCAGGTCATCGGCGCAGCCGGGGTGGAAGCTTTTCTCGATGACCGACGTTCACAGGCCCTGGCGGAGCGGTACCTGGAACGCGTCATCGGCCGCATGATCGACATCAACTATCATATCCTGACTGAAAGCGGCAAACCACCGCCCAAGGACTATTACCAGTCCTTCATTGAGTTGGGCGGCTTCGTACTGCAGCCGGCGTTCGCCCGGAAGGTGGCCGCCTGTGCCGGCCTGCGTAACCGGATTGCCCACGAATACGACGAGATCGATCCGGAGAAGCTCTTTGACGGTCTCTCCGCGACGGTCCGCGACGTCCCCGTGTTCCTGCGGGACGTGCACGCATTCTTAAATCGCTGAAGCGGCGGACATCGCTGCGGGAGGCAGAAACTACGTCCTGAAGAACTGCTCCTGGAGCGCCGTCCTCGACCGC
>JAUWCW010000357.1 GCA_030609125.1 Candidatus Rokuibacteriota bacterium | reverse complement strand
TCTTTTTCGCCCCACAGATCCACGCGCCTTACAAGAACGCCGTCACCATGCTCGGCTTCGAGGACGCCCAGTTCAGGGCGACGCCCGAACGGTTCCGCACGGCGATAGACACGTGCAGATTCGCCAAACGTGACCTCGTACGGAACGCCGCCGCCTGGAACGCCGACGGTGCGCTCGAGGCCTACGGCCGCCTCAGCCGTCTCGAGGGATGCCCCGAGTCGATCCACCCGGAGTTGAACGTGCTGTCGGTCCTCGTGGGGCGGCAGCGCTACCGCGAAGCTCTCCCTTTCGCCGAGCGCGTCGCTGCCGCGATCCCCGCCGGCAGGTACAGTTTCCAAAGCCTCCACCTGGCCGGTGAGACTTTTCTGCAGACCGGGGACGCACGCCGGGCTCTCCCCCTCCTGAGGAAGGCCGCCGGCGGCGGTATCGACAGTTGCGGCCTGCTTCTCTCCCTGAGCCAGGCGCTTTCCGCGCTGGGTGAGCACAGAGAGTCGGGGCTCAGGATGGAACAGGCTGCGGAATGCGGCCTCCGTCAGGGAAAAGACGAGCGGCCTGACCTCCTCCTCCTCGCGGCGGAGCGGTACCTGGCCGCGGGAGAGCGGAAGGAGACTGAGAGGATACTGGAGGCCCTCTCGAACCTCAAACTCGGGGAGGCCGACCGGGCCCGCTTCCTGGGGCTCGAAAGGAGGCTGCAGGATGAAGGCGGACTCTCCGGAGACGCGGTTCGGGAATCCCTCCCCTGACAGGCAGATCCTTAGGAGCGGAGGTCGATGTTGAGCTCCCGGTGGAGTTTCTTGACGATCCTGGTGCGGACGGCGTTTATTTCATCTTCCGTCAGGGTGCGGTCGGGCGCCTGGAAGTCCAGGGAGTAGGCGAGGCTCTTTCTTCCCGCTCCCACCTGGTCGCCGCGGTAGACGTCGAAGAGGCGCACGTCCACCAGCAGGGGGCCGGCGGCTTTGCGGATCACCGCCTCGAGACTCGCCGCGGTCACGTCTTCCGGACAGACGAGGGCCACGTCCTGCGAGAGGACGGGAAAGCGGGACAACTCGCGATGCGAGATCGCACCCACTCCCGAAACGAAACCCGACACGTCGAACTCGCCCAGGACGACGCGCCTCTCGGGTAGGTCGAAGATCTCCCGCAGCGCCGGGTCGAGCTCGCCGAAGGTGCCGAGAAGCAGCTCGCCCGCCCTGACGGCGGCGGCGCGCCCCACCTGGTACGGAGCCTGTGCGAAGGGCTCGAAGACAACCTCGGCCAGCCCCATCCTGCGGGCCAGGGCCTGCACGATCCCCTTGAGGTGAAAGAACTCGAAAGCGGCGGGCTCGGGGGTCCCCCACCATGGTTCCGCCGCCGGACCGCTCAGGAGAATGCCCAGCCGGCGGGGCTCCTCGGGCAGGGGATCGTCGCCGGGAAGGTAGACCCTGGCGACCTCGAAGATGGCCACGCGGTCCAGGTAGCGCAGGTTCGTCTGCAGCGTCTCGAGAAGGCTTGGGGCAAGGTGGCGCCGCAGGTGCGTGCGATCCGCCGAGAGCGGATTTGCCAGTTTCATAAAGTTCCCGTCGCTCTCCTCCAGTCCGAGCCGCACGGCCAGCGCCGGATCCGTCAGAGAATAGGTGATGACCTCCATCAGCCCGCAGCCGGCAAGGGTGTCGCGGATGCGGTCCTCCGCTTCGAGTCGGGGAGAGGGCGAGGGAGGCTCGAAGCCCCCGGGCAGAGGCGCGCTCGGGATCATGTCGTAGCCGGTGATCCTTGCCACCTCTTCCACCAGGTCGGTGGAAATGCCGATGTCGAGGCGGTACCAGGGGGCCTCCACGCTCAGTCTGCCGTCCTTCTCCTCCACCCCGAAACCGAGGTCGTCGTAGATCCGCTTCATATCCTCCAGCGAAACGGGGACGCCGAGGACCCTCTCCGCCTCGTGGGCGTCGATAGCGAGCGTCACCCGTTCCTGGGGCCGGGGGTAGGCATCGGCGATTCCCTTCGCCACGGTGCCGCCGCAGTACCAGCGCATGAGGTCCGCCGCCTGTCTCGCCGCGTCGGCCGACCCGTCGGGCGCCACCCCCCTGCCGAAACGCATGGAAGCCTCGCTGGGAAGCCGCAGGTGGGCCGCGGTCCTGCGGACGCTGGTCCGGTCGAAGCCGGCGGACTCGATGAGGACGTTCGTCGTCGCGTCGCTCACCTCCGTCTCCCGCCCCCCCATGACGCCGGCGACGGCCACAGGGACCTTCCCGTCGCAGATGAGCAGGTCCTCGGAGCGGCAGGTGCGCTCCGCACCGTCGAGGGTCGTGATCGTCTCCCCTTCCCTCGCGGTGCGGACCACGATCTTCGGCCGGTCTCCGTCTTTCTCCCCCCGAAGGAGGTCGCAGTCGAAGGCGTGCAGGGGTTGGCCTGTCTCCCACATGACGTAGTTGGTGATATCGACGATGTTGTTGATTGGCCGCAGTCCAGCCAGACGCAGGCGGTGCTGCATCCAGAAGGGGGACGGCCCCACGCTCACGCCCTTCACGACGGCGGCGGTGTAGCGGGGGCAGCGGTCGGGGTCGGCGATCTCAATCCCGACCATGCCGTTCACGTCATCCCCCTCCTCCAGGTAATCGAACGTCCGCTCCCTGATCTTCCCCGCCCCGAGGGCGTGCACCTCCCGCGCCACCCCCTCCAGAGAGAGGCAGTAGGAGAGGTTGGGAGTGAGCTCCAGGTCGAGAA
>JAUWCW010000049.1 GCA_030609125.1 Candidatus Rokuibacteriota bacterium | reverse complement strand
TGTACTCCCTCGGCGCCCTCGTCTCCCGCCCGGCGAAGCCGCGGGCAACGGCGGCGGGCGCCGCACCCGCCGGGGCGGGCCTCTCCACCACCGTCCATGCCTGACGGAAGTCGGCGAGGATCCTGCCCGTCCAGAGAGAACGCACCTCAAGGCCGATGGAGGCGTCCCCGACCGTGCCGGGATCGACCACCAGGAGGAGGTCGGCCCTGCCTTCCTCGCCCAGGCGCCGGAGCGCCGCGGGGTCCGCGAGGAGGTCGTCGATGGTGATCTCCATCTCCTTCAGGCGGGGGAGCCACTCCGGCTCGTCCCGCAGGCGGAACCGCTGTGACTCGTCGGCGGCGTCGGTCAGGTCGCGGGCGAGGCGGCCCGCGTCCACCGAAGGCGACTCGGAGAGAAAGAGCAGGAGGGCCCTCAGGGGCCGGGCGCTGATCCTGACCCGGTCCCCGGCCTGCACCTCTTTGGCGCCTGCCACGAGGGTGCCGACGGAGTACTTCTCCTGCACCTCCGTGAGGGTGACGTAGCCGAGCCTCTCCTCGTACCGGCCCAGGACGTCGCCGGAGACGGGGTGGACGATCTCCGCCCCTTCGCGGTAGACGAGCAGCTCCATGCCGGGGCGCATGAGCTGGTCTTCCGCCAGGTCGAGATAGACCTCTCCCGCCGGCAGGGAAACGACGAACCCTTCGGCGGGAGGAAAGGCGAGAACCAGCTTCCGGGCCATGTCCAGGGCCGCTTCGCGATACGGGTCCGCCGCCGCCCGGGCGGAGCAGAAGAGCGCCGACACCAGAAGCGGGGCCAGGAGAAGAGAGCGGATGAGGGTTGAGGTTTTCAGGCGGGCGAATATCTTTGACGGCATTGTCGACTCCTTCGGCTCGTTCCCGGTTCTTGCGTGATTCGGCATTGTATACCCTGATCCGGCGTTTCCCCAAATCCGTCGCGGGCCCGCCGTCAGCCGCCCCTGCCCCGCAGGCCGTGGCGCTGCATCTTCCTCGCCAGCGTGTTGCGATTGATCCCGAGAAAGCGGGCGGTCTCTGTCTGGACGTACCCGGTCTTCTCCAGCGCGGCGGCGATGGCGATCTTTTCCACCTCGCCGACCAGGCGCTCCAGCACGTCGCTCCGAAGGCGCCGGGAATACTCCATCGGCCCGATCCAGGCGGATATCTCCTGCTGCAGAACCCGGCCCAGCGGCACGACCTCCTCTTCTCCGTTGACACCGGAGGCGCCCTCCGGGTTCCCCGGGAGGTGGCGGGCGAGGAAAGCGGCGGCGGCGGCGAGGAGGCGAAGGTCCTCCTCGGGGCCGGCGCCGGCGTCCAGGAGCCGGTCGACGATGACGACCGCTCTCCGGCTGCGCGCGCCGGGCACGGGAACGCCGAAGAAGGCGATGTGCTCTCTTGCCGGGTTGGCGCCCGGGATGCGCTGCCACGATCTGAAGGGCGCGCGGCGATCCTTCAGCAGCACGAACGGACCGCTCGTGTCCTGCCCCGCGCAACGGCTGACCGCTTCCGTGGCCTTCATCCCCCGAACGGAGAGGACGGAGAAGCCGCGATCGCCGAGGAGGCCGACAACTCCCTTCCCGGTCTCCATGCGGGAGACGAGGGCGTCGAGAACGACTCCCGCCGCCTCGGAGGGAGTGGGGGTGTTTCCGGTGCGCTGAACGATTTCGTACAGCGTCTCGAGAATCCTCGCTGAGCCCTCCGGACCTTTCAGTATCCGGGGGGATGTGTCGTCACTGCCGCGCATCATTCACCTTCCTGGGGAAAAACTTATTTGTAGGGACGACCCCCTCCCTTGTCAACCCCCGGGAGGCGAGAATCGGACCGCGACTGCATGGATCATTGACCGGACAGTACAATTTCGCCTATGCTTCCGCAGGTCATGCGAATGAGGAATACTTCCAGTGAATGCCATGAGTGAAGGGAATCCGCGGCGCCGGGGGCCCACCCTCCGCCGCACCGGCGAGCGCGCCAAGTGCCGCTTCTGCAGCCGCAGTCTCCCCCGTCCGGCCAGGCGCGAGGACGCACTGCACGCGAATCTGCCACGGGGAGCCTGTGCCTGCGGAGCGACGTTCGTCGTCGACCCCACGGGGAGAAACGGCGGGGTGGCCCTCGTCGAGGCCCTCACCGACGCCGCCGCCGGGGACCGGGGAAAAGCGAGCTACATGGTCCCCGGGCGGGACTACAACGACTTTATCGAGAACTACGAGCCCCGGGCCCACAGGTACATACCCGGCTTCCGGGGCTACCGCCGCGGCATGGCCCGCCTCTACCTGGTCAAGCTGATTGAAGTTGAAGAGTCGGACACGTCAGATCCCTCGGTCCCCTCGGGATGACAGGCGAAGGGCCCGGGCCGACGGGGCGCTGTCCCCCTCTATTTCCCGGCTTTCAGATAGACGCTGAGGATGGAGACGGCGGCGGGGGTAACTCCGGAAATCCGCGAGGCCTGGCCGAGGGAGGAGGGGCGGTGCCTCTCGAGCTTCTGCCTCACCTCGTGTGAAAGACCCGGCACGGAGTCGTAGTCCAGCCCTTCCGGCAGGGCCATCTTCTCCCGGGAGCGGAACCGCTCCACCAGCTCCCGCTCCCTCCTGATGTAGCCTTCGTACTTTGCCTGCACCTCCACCTGGTAGGCGACGTCTTCGGGAATGTCCGGCAACGGCCCGTCGACCAGGGCCGCCACCTCCCGCCAGGAAAGCTCCGGCCGTTTCAGGAGGGCGAAAAGGTCCGCCGCCTCGCTGAGGGGAGACGATCCGCGGCGCCGCAGCGCATCGTTCACCCCTTCTCCGGGATGCACCCGCACCTGGCGAAGGCGGCGGAGCTCCCTCTCGATCGCCTCCCGGCGGCGGCGGAAGCGCTCGAAATCATCGGCCCGCACCAGCCCCGTCTCCCGTCCGATCTCCCGCAGCCGCAGGTCCGCGTTGTCCTCCCGCAGCAGAAGGCGCCACTCCGCCCGGGAGGTGAACATCCGGTAGGGCTCGTTGGTCCCCTTCGTGACCAGGTCGTCCACGAGGACCGCCATGTACGCCTGGGACCTGTCGAGGACGAAAGGAGACCGGCCCTGAACGCGCAGGGCGGCGTTGATGCCTGCCCAGAGGCCCTGGGCGGCGGCCTCTTCGTAGCCCGAGGTCCCGTTCACCTGCCCGGCGAGGTAGAGCCCGCCGACTATCTTCGTCTCCAGGGTGTTCTTCAGTCCCGTGGGCTGAATGAAGTCGTACTCGACGGCGTAGGCGGGCTTTTCGATCTCCGCCTCCTCCAGGCCGGGGATGGAACGGACGACCTGGAGCTGCAGCTCCAGGGGGAGGCAGTTTCCGAGCCCCTTGGCGTAAAACTCGGGCGTGTCCTTTCCCTCCGGCTCGAGGATAACGGGGTGGCTCTCCCTGTCGGGAAAGCGCATCACCTTGTCTTCCAGGGAGGGGCAGTAGCGCGCCCCGACCCCGGTGATGGCGCCGCCGTACAGCGGCGAAAGCGCGATGTTGCGGCGGACGAGCTCGTGGGTCGATCTGTTGGTGGCCGTGGCGTAGCAGGAGAGGCTCTCCGGGCGGTAGTCCGCCGCGGCCGTCGCAAAGGAGAGGGGGCGGGGGTCCTCGTCTCCCCGGCGCTCCTCCAGGGCCGCAAGGTCGACGCTGCTTTTTTTCAGGCGCGGCGGGGTGCCGGTTTTCATCCGTCCCGTTTCAAAGCCGAGTTCTTTCATCTGCAGGGCGAGCTCGGTGCTGACTTCCTCGCCGGATCGGCCGGCCGGCCGGCTCCAGTCGCCGATGTGGATGAGGCCGTTGAGGAAGGTGCCGGTGGAGACGACGACGCTCCCGGCCCGGGTGCAGAGACCGCCGGCCTCCTCGATGCCCGCCACGCGCACTCCCCGCGCACCCTTTTCTCCCTCCAGGAGCAGCCGCACAACCTTGCCCCGGCGCAGGTCGAGCCCCTGCTGCGCCTCGAGGACCGTCTTCATTGCCAGGCGGTAGAGCTCACGGTCGTTCTGCGTGCGGGTAGCCCTCACGGCCGGTCCCTTGGAGATGTTGAGGGTCTTGGAGTGGATGGTCGTCCTGTCCGCCACGCGCGCCATCTCTCCGCCGAGGGCGTCGATCTCCCGCACCAGGTGCCCCTTGGCGATCCCGCCGATGGACGGGTTGCAGGCCATGAGGGCGACCGTTTCCAGGTCGAGGTTGAGCAGAAGGGTTGAGCAGCCCAGGCGGGCCGATGCCAGGGCGGCCTCGCACCCGGCGTGACCGGCGCCGACGACGATTACGTCATAGGTTTTGGAATACTCTGTCAAGAGGGACTTTGCTCGCTGTCTTCCAGGCAGAACCTTGCAACCGTCTGCGCATTTGATTACTCCACGCAGTAAACTATAGTAGGCTCATGAAAAGCGCAAACGGGCTCGCCGGCGCCCGGCAGGGAAGGCCCGCCTTCTGGAACACCGCCAAGCGCTACTACGACTTCAAGAGCTGCCTGGGCAACACCTTCGGCACGCGCGTCGCCAAGCTGACGGTGGACGCCGGCTTCACCTGTCCCAACCGTGACGGCGCCCGCTCCACCGGAGGATGCATCTACTGCGACGGCAGGGGGTCCTCCCTGCGGCGGAAGGGGGCGCTGCCGTCCGTGACGGAGCAGCTTCGCCTCGGCATGGAGCGCTACCGCGGCTCCGGGGCGGAGAAGTTCATCGCCTACTTTCAGACCTTCACCAACACCTACGGCCCCGTCGACGAGCTCCGGCGCCTCTACGACGAGGCGCTGGACTTCTCCCCCGACATCGTCGGCCTCGCGGTGGGAACGAGGCCGGACTGCGTCTCCGACGAGGTGCTCGATCTTCTGGCCTCGTACCGGGAGCGCTGCCGCGTCTGGCTGGAGCTCGGCGTGCAGTCGTTCCACGCGCCGACGCTGGAGCGGATCAACCGCGGGCACACCCTGGAAGAGCTGCTCGACGCCATCGAGCGGGCGTCTTCCCGAGGCCTGGAGCTGGTGGGGCACGTCATCCTCGGCCTGCCGGGGGAGACTTCGGAGATCATGCGGGAGACGGCCCGCAGGTTCGCGTCCCTGCCCTTTTCGGGGCTGAAGATACACCTGCTCCTGGTGCTGGAGGGAACCGCCCTGGCAGACGAGTTCCGGCGCGGCGAAGTCCCGCTGCCGACCCTCGAGGAGTACGCCGGATGGGTGGCGGATTTTCTCGAGCTCGTGCCGCCCCGCGTTTCCATCCAGCGGCTCACCGCCGACGGCTACCGGGACATTTTCATCGCCCCCGACTGGGCGCGCAACAAGCTCGCCGTCCTCAACGCCATCGACGCCGAGCTGGAGCGCCGCGACTCGTGGCAGGGGGAAAAGGATGGGGAGTGATTACCTGACACTCCTGGCGGCCGATGCCGCCGGGGATGTCTTCGACCTGCCGGGCGTCCACGCCGCCGGCCGGAGCGGGGACACCGTCACGCCCCTGCGCCGGTCGGAGTGCATCCCCCTGCCGAAGGGATCGGAGCTCTTTCAGCTCCCCGGCAGGCTTCCCATCGGGTTCGAGAAAGAGTCCGGCGAGCCCGTGGAGGTGGGTGGCGGCGAGGTGACCGCCGTGGCCGCCTTTCTCGCCCCCGCCCACACGCAGCTCCTGACAGCACCCTACGACACGCTACGGGGCGCGCCCCGGCTCCCGCTTTTCGCCTACACCGCCGTCGGGTGGCATCGCGGGCGTTTCTACGTCCCCGCCCGGCGCGTCGACCCCGACCGCCGTCAGGACATCGACCAGTTCCCCCTCAACCGGCTCCGGCAGAGGGCACGCCGACTCAAGGAGCGCCACGAGGGGAACCGGCTCTGGCAGCACCTTCTCGACTGCGCCCTCTGCTCGGGCTGTCCGGCGGCGCGCAACCTTGTTCTCGGCAGGTGGGAGGCCCCCCTGCCGACATCGCGATCCTGCAACGCGCGCTGCCTCGGCTGTCTCTCCCTCCAGCCCCCCTCCTCGGCGTGCCCCGCCACCCAGGAGAGGATCTCCTTCACCCCCACCGTCGGGGAGATCGTCGAGATCGCCGTCCCTCACCTGGAGAAGGCGCCGCGTGCGGTCGTCAGCTTCGGGCAGGGGTGCGAGGGCGAGCCTCTCACGGCCGCCGACCTCATCGAGGAAGCCGTCAGGGCGATCCGCCGCCGGACCCCCATGGGGACGATCAACATGAACACCAACGCCGGCAGCCCGGGAAAGATCGAGCGTCTTTTCTCCGCGGGCCTGGACAGCATCCGGGTCAGCCTCAACAGCGCCCGCGAGGAGGTCTACACCGCCTACTTCCGCCCGAAGGGGTACGGGCTCGAGGCGGTGGAGGAGAGCCTGCTCCTTGCCCGGAGAATGCGGCGCTTCTCGTCGATCAACTACTTCGTCTTCCCCGGCGTCACCGACGACCCCGGGGAGTACCACGCCTTCACCGGACTGCTCACCGCCGCCCGTCCCGATCTCATCCAGTGGCGCAACCTCAACCTCGACCCCGAGTGGTACTGGGAAACAGCCGGCCCCTTCTCGAGCGGCAGGCCGCTGGGGATCGCGACCGTCATGGACCGCCTCAGGGAGCGGTTCCCCGCGCTGCGCCACGGGTACTACAACCCGCCCCTTCGCGGACCCATGGCCTACGAAGCGGCGCGACGGAAGAAAGTCTCCCGCTCGTGAAGCACGCGGGCCGCAAGCTCTATCACTCCCTGGGAGGGCTCTTCCTCCTCGGGATCTACTACGTCTTCGACAGCGGCAGGGCCTTTGCCGTTTACGGCCTGCTCTTTGCCGGCATCATGACTTTCGACATCGCCCGCCTCCGCATTCCCGCCTTCAACCGGTGGGCCATGCAGAAGCTGAGCAGCGTCATCCGTCCCGGGGAGGCCGACACCCTCTCCGGCTCACCGACGTACGTGCTCGGCGTGGCCCTCACGCTCTACCTTTTCAGCCTGCCCGTCGCGACGGCGGCGATCCTCTTTCTCGTCTTCGGGGATGTCTTCGCCTCCATCGTCGGCGAGGCCTGGGGAAAGACGAAGTTCCGGGACAAGAGCCTTGAGGGGACGGCGGCGTTCGTCGTCGCGGGATTCATCGCCGGCGCGGCGCCGCACCTTTTCGGCGCCGGGGTCGCACCGTCCATCCTCGTCGCCGGCGTTGTCACCGCCGCCGCCGTGGAGATCCTTACCCCCAGGTGGCTCAACGACAACCTTTCGATCCCGCTGATCACCGCGGCAGTCATGACCCTGCTGGGAGGCATGGCCGGGTAGGCACCGGCACTTCAGAGGGCGCCACGTGAGGACACTCAAAACGAGGCTGAAGATCAGGGACGTCCCGAGCCCGCACCAGCGAAGCCGCCGGGCGAAGGAAGTGGACCTCATCGTGGTCCACCACATCACCTGCCCCCCCGGCTGCTTCGGCACGGGGGACATCGAGGAGCTCTTTCTGGGAAGGCTGGACTGCTCGAAGCACCCGGCGTACCGGGACGTGGAAGGCAAGGAGCTGTCGGCCCACTTCCTGATCGACCGCAGGGGGAAGATAACGCAGTTCGTCGACACGGACCGCACCGCCTACCACGCCGGGAAGAGCTCCTGGCGAGGGCGCGGCAGGTGCAACGACTACTCCGTCGGCATCGAGCTCGAGGGTGACGAGCGGCACATCTTCACCGGGAGGCAGTACCACAATCTCGCCCGACTCTGCCGGGACCTGATGCGCGCCTACCCCGCCATAACACCCAATCGGATCGTCGGCCACAGCGACATCGCGCCGGAAAGAAAGACCGACCCGGGGCCGCGTTTCGACTGGAAGCGCTTTCGGGGACTCCTGCGGTCAGGGAAGTGACGCGAACGGCGCCGAGATGCTGTTCGACCTTCTCCCCCCGGCATCGATGGCGAAGACATCCGCATCCACTGTTCCCCGCGACTGCCTGAGAACGAACTGCGCCGAGATCACGCAGTCCGAGCAGTCCTCGTTGACGGGAATCCCGGCAGGCAGGTCCGGATCAATCGGGGCGATCGCGAACAGCGTTGACCAGAGTCCGTTTGCGCGTGCCTGAACGGGAGAAGAGTACCGCACCGTCACGGTAATAACCGTTCCCTCTCTTGCCGCACTCGGGGTGAAGGTCAGATCCGCTATGACCGGATCGCGCACCGCCAGAGGCGAATCCGAGGAGCAGGCGGGCACGAACACGATGAGGGCCCCGAGGAACAGCAGCAATCTTCCGGCACCAATCATGTGGAGCATCCTCCGACACCAGGTCCCCCGTTGTCAACCCGGATCAGCACAACACGGTCTCACCGTGAGCAGCGAAAACCGCCAATAAGCCTGAATACTACGATTGACAATCTTTAAACCCAGGCTTATATTGTGAGTATGGATCGTGATCTTCGGACTATTCTCCTGCATGACAACCCGTGGATTGAAGATCCTGGGAGTCTCGGGCGGTGGTTTGCCTCCCATCGGCCGGAGACCTTCATCCCTCGCGATCTGCTCAAAACAGCAGGAAGTCGTTGGCGGAAATCGAATCGGGCGCATCTGGTCGTGGGCCCCCGGCAGGCAGGGAAATCGACCGCGGTCTGGGCCCATCTCGCGGATGCCGGAAAGCCCGCGCTCTTCATCGATTGCGAGCAGGGCCTCGTTCAGCAATGGTGCCGCTCGGCACCGCTGTTCCTTGCCGACCTCGAGAAGGCCGCCCCGTCGCCGCCGGTCACGCTCTTCTTCGAGGAGGCGCAGCATCTGGAAAACGCCGGTCTCTTCCTGAAGGGCATCGTCGATCGGGGGTTCGGAGCACCCATTCTGGTGACCGGAAGCTCGTCGTTTCATCTCGGGGCGAAGGTCCGCGAGTCGCTTGCGGGCAGAGCGACGCGAGAACGTCTGCTGCCGCTCTCTCTTGCGGAGGTCGGCTACGATCTCGAAACCCTTCCCGGGCTCGCCCGCGCCCGCGCCCTCGAGGAGCGGCTCGAGCGGCACATCATCTACGGCGGCTACCCCGATGTGTGGCTCGGGGAATCTCCGGAAGCGCTGCTCACAAATCTCGTGGAGGCGATCATCCTGCGGGACGCCAGCGACCTCTTCCGGATCGGCCGCCCGGACGTGTTCCGACGGCTGCTGCGGCTGGCGGCGAACCAGACGGGCAACCTCGTCAATCTCTCGGAATGGGCCTCAATTCTCGGGGTCAGCCGCGACACGGTAGCGTCCTACCTCGAGATCCTCGAGGCGGGGCATGTCGTCGCGATGGTGCCTCCCTACGCCGGGGGCCGGCGCTCCGAGCTGACGAGGACTCCCAAGATTTTCTTCATCGACAACGGCATCCGGAATCACCTTGTGCACAGCTTCCTCCCGCCCGCGGATCGAGTCGACTCGGGACCGACGGTCGAAAACTGGGTCTTCGGCGAGCTGCTCAAGACGCTCCCGCTGGGGACGGACCTGCACTTCTGGCGAAGCACGTCCGGGGCCGAGGTTGACTTCGTCGTCGACACGGGTTCGGGGATCGTCGCCCTCGAGGTCAAAGCGGGGACGAGCGGAAGACCCTCGATCCCACGGTCGGCCCGGAGTTTCATCGAAGCTTACCGGCCGAAGAACTTTCTCTTCGTCAGCAACATGCGCTTCGATACCGGTCACATCGGAGCGACCGAGGTGTCCTGGATCACCCCCGACGAGGTTGCCTCGATGATGCGACAGCTGATCCGCTGACGGAGGACAGCGGCTCGCAGAGCACGGGCTTCCGGCCTCCCTGGGCCATGCCGAGGATCGGCCAAAGACGGCCTGTCAGCCCGGCGAACCGCTTCCCTGAAGCCCGGCCTGAGCTCAATCCTCAAGGTCCCAGTCCCGGGCAAGCTCCTTGAGGTCGTCCTCCGTTTCGATTGCCGTCGACGGTCTCGGATCGGCAAGGAGTGATCAGGAAATTCCTTCCCGGGTGACGGGCTGCTTTCCCTCTCCAAGGCATTGTGAGGGCCCTTATGAGGTGATTCTGGGAAGTGCGGGAGAGGTTGTCACGCTGGAAACGGCCGGGAACCACCATGAAAAAGCCGGGGCGTC
>JAUWCW010000158.1 GCA_030609125.1 Candidatus Rokuibacteriota bacterium | reverse complement strand
GGATCGGCCTCTACCGGACGGAGTTCATCTACCTCAACCGCGAGGACATGCCCACGGAGGAGGAGCACTTTCTTATCTGCCGCCGTCTCACCGAAGCCATCAACCCCAGGCCGGCGACGATCCGTACCTTCGATCTCGGGGGGGACAAGTTTCTCTCCCAGGTGCCGATGGCGAAAGAGATGAATCCCGCCCTCGGTCTCAGGGCGATCCGCTTCTGTCTCCACGAGTCGGGGATCTTCAAGACCCAGCTGGCGGGAATCCTCCGCGCCAGCGCCTACGGAACACTGAGGATCATGTTCCCCCTCATCTCGGAACTCACCGAGCTGCGGCAGGCGAAAGAGATACTGGAGGAGGTGAAAGCCGACCTCGACAAGAGGGGACTCCCCTACGACCGGAAGATCCAGGTGGGGGCGATGATCGAGACGCCCTCAGCCGCCCTGGTGGCGGACCACCTCTCCGACGAAGTTGATTTTCTCAGCATCGGCACCAACGACCTGATCCAGTACGCCCTGGCCATCGACCGTGTGAACGAACACGTGGCGTACCTTTACCGGCCCTTTCACCCGGCGGTGCTGCGCCTGATCCGGAATGTCGTCGACGTCGCCCACGACCGCGGGATTCCCGTGAGCATGTGCGGCGAGATGGCGGGGGAGCCGATGTACACGCTCCTTCTTCTCGGCCTCGGCATCGACAGCCTGAGCATGAACGCCCTCGCCCTGCCGCGGGTGAAAAAGATCGTCAGGGCCAGCCGCCTGGAGGACGCTCGGCAGATGGCGCGCGCCATCGAGTCCTTCAGGACCGCCTACGACATCGAGGAATTCGTGAAGAAGAAGATGCGGGAGAAGTTTCCCGACGACATAACCGAGGACGGCCGCCAGGTCTGCCTCATCTGACGTGACGGCGCTCCCCTCCCTTTCGGAAGTCCTCGAGTCCCTTGCCCGGGATCCGTCGTGGCGGAACGTGACCGCCCGGCGGACCCTGCCTTCCCGGCCGGCCTCTCCGGAAGAGGTTCCCGAAGGGCTTCATCCCAGTCTACGCGATGTCCTCGGAGCGCGCGGCATCGGCAGCCTCTACACCCACCAGGTGCGCGTCTGGGACCTGCTGAGAGACGGGAAGGACGTGGTGATGGTCACCCCCACCGCGTCGGGCAAATCCCTGGCGTACCACTTGCCCGTCCTCGACGAGCTGCTGCGCGACCCGGATGCCACGGCGCTCTATCTTTTCCCCACCAAGGCCCTGGCCCGGGACCAGTTCGACGACCTGGAGACCCTCTGGCCGGGAAAGAAGGGCACCGTGGGTGTCTATGACGGCGACACGGACCCCGCGGCGAGGCGACGGATCCGTTCCTCGAGCCGTCTGGTCATCACCAATCCCGACATGCTCCACACCGCCCTGCTGCCCCATCACCCCTCGTGGGCGCGCTTTTTCGCCGGGCTCAAGTACATCGTCCTCGACGAGGTCCACCAGTACCGGGGCGTCTTCGGGAGCCACGCCGCCAATGTCTTCCGCCGCCTGGAGAGGATATGCGGCTTCCACGGATCCCGGCCGCGCTTCATCGCCTCCTCGGCGACGATAGCGAATCCGGACGAGCTCAGCGCCGCTCTGACAGGCCGCAGCCCCGTCACCGTGGCCGAGAGCGGCGCGCCGGCGGGTCGAAGGGAGTTCATCTTTTACAATCCGCCGCTGCTCAATGCGGAGAGCGGCATCCGGGCCGGCAACTGGTGGGAGACGGTCCGCCTCGTCCTGCCCTTTATCACCGCCGGGCACAGGGCGATCGTCTTCGCCCGCAGCCGGGTTGAGACGGAGATCATCCTCACCTACCTTGGCGACGCGCTGAAGAAGGCCGGGCACCCCGAGGGGTGGGTGAGAAGCTACCGGGGCGGCCACCTTCCCGCCGAGCGCCGTGCTGTGGAGAAGGAGCTGAGAGAGGGCACGGTGCGGTGCGTGGTGAGCACCACCGCCCTGGAGCTCGGCGTCGATATCGGGGACCTCGACCTCTGCGTCATCTCCGGGTATCCCGGAAGTGTCTCCGGCACCTGGCAGCAGGCGGGGAGGGCGGGGAGACGTTTCGACGACTCCGCGGTGTTCCTGGTGGCGGAGAACTCACCGCTGGACCAGTTCATCATCACCCACCCGGACTACTTCTTCGGGCAGCCCCCGGAGTCGGCGGCGGTCAATCCCGACAACGCTCACATCCTGAAGTCACACCTGGCCTGCGCCTGCTTCGAGCTGCCCCTGAGGGACGGGGAGGACTTCGGGGGCAAGGGGAAGGAGGCGTCCCTGGAACTTCTCCGCGACGAGGAGATGCTGCACCACAGCGGCGGGGAATGGCACTGGGTGGGGCAGACCTACCCCGCCGCCGGGATAAGCCTTCGCAGCGCCGCCGCCCGGGCATTCCGGATCGTCAACGCCGAAACCGGAGTCAGGGTGGGAGAGGTGGACGCCCAGAGTGCCCCGCTGCTCATCCACCGGGAGGCGGTCTACCTTCACCGGGGGCAGACCTACCTGATCGAGAGCCTGGACCCGGAGGAGCGGGTGGCGCTGGCGAGACCGGCAGTGGTCGACTACTTCACCGAGCCCCTGGTCAGCGTGGACGTCGAGGCTGCCGTGCCGGACCGGTCGGAGACATGGGGAGATGTAACCCTCGGACACGGTGAAGTGCAGATCATCACCGAGGTGACGGGATACCGCCGGCTGCGCCTCTTCACCCACGAGCATCTGGGGGAAGAGGAACTCGACTTTCCGGCGGACCGGATGGAGACGACCTCATGCTCGCTTTCCCTGTCTTCAGCCGCCTTTTCCGGTGCGGGGACGCTCCTTTTGCAGGGTCTGGGCTACCTCCTCTCCCGGGTCGCTCCCCTTCACGTTCTCTGCGACACGAGGGACATTCGGAGCCACTGCCGAAAGGGAGGGGAGGGGGCCGACGCGGTTCTTCACCTCTACGACAACTACCCCGGAGGCGCCGGGTTCTCCACCTTGATTTTCGAGCAGTTCCCGCGCCTTGTCGCCGCCGCGGAGGAAGTGGCCCGCACCTGTCCCTGCCTGAAGGGGTGCCCTTCGTGCTTCGGTGCAGGAACGGCCGTTGACCCCGGGGCCAAAGTTGCCGCCGCCGCCTTCCTTGAGCGGATCAGCATACCCATCTCTCTTTGAGGAGGGGGCATGCAGGGCGAAACTGGACGAAGAACCTGGAAATACGCATCATCACAGAAGATGAAAACGGACAAGTCGATACAGGAAAAGCTGCGGGAGGTCCGCTCCCTGATGGACCGCAAGGGTCTTCCCCACGGCATCGGGGGGGAGGCGGGAGTGCGCAAGGCGGTAGAGCCGCTGAGAGGCGTGCACGTCAGGGAAGAGGTCTTTCCCGCCGGCTACCGCCACGGCCGGGTGCTGCTGGAGGATCTGCACGCCTTCGACGGCCGGATATTCGGCTACCTCGGCGGCGGTAAGGAGTATGAGAGCTTTCTCCCCCGGGAGGCGGTCTTTCTCGATACGGAGACGACGGGACTTGCCGGTGGAGCGGGAACCTACGCCTTCCTGGTGGGGATCGGTTTTTTTGACGACCGGGGGTTCGTGGTCCGGCAGTTTCTCATGCCCGAGCTGAGCGAGGAGAAGGAGATGCTCATCATGCTCGCCGGCGAGCTGAAACCCTTTCGCTCCGTCGTCACCTTCAACGGACGGGTCTTCGACCTGCCCCTCCTCGAGACCCGATACATAATGAAGGGGGTGAGGCCCGGCCTGTCGTGGGAGCATCACCTGGATCTTCTCCCGGTGTCGAGAAGGCTCTGGCGGGGGCACTTCGAAAGCTGCCGCCTGGGCTGCCTTGAAGAAAGGGTCCTGGGCTTTGACAGGGGCGAGGACATACCGGGCTACGCCATCCCGCCTCTCTACGTGCGCTTTCTCAAGGAGCAGCGCATGTCGCTGCTGGAGCCCGTTCTCTCCCACAACGCCTGGGACGTGGCGTCGCTGGCGGCCCTGGCGGTGAGCGCCGGCAGAATCGTGGAGCGGGGCGAGGATCTTTCCCTGGAAGAGGGCGCCGACTTCGAAGCCGCCGCGCGTATCTTCGCCGCGGTCGATGCGGGGGACCTCTCCCTGGAGTGCTTCCGGGAGGCCTTCAGCCGCGACCTGCCCGATGAGAGAAGACTCTTCACCGGCCGCGCCCTCGGCGCGGAGCTCAAGTCCCGGGGGCTGCTGGAGGAGGCCGCCGCGGTCTGGGAGGAGCTGAGGCGGGACTTCGCGGGAGACTACCTCTGCCGCATCGAGCTGGCCAAGTACCGCGAGCACCGGCTGAAGGAGTTCGGCGGCGCCCTTGAGCCCGCCACAGAGGCACTGAAGATCGTCAGAAGACTCTGCTCCTTCCGCGAAGAAGGGAGGGTTCCCCTGGCCCTTGAAAGCGAGTGCGGGCGGCGGGTCGATCGGCTCAGGGACAAAAGGAAGCGCTGGCGGGAACGGGCCGCCCGGCGGAAGAAGGGGAAAATGAGGTGAGGCGCAGGCTCTCGCTCCTTCTTTTCGTCACCACCCTGCT
Source organism: Candidatus Rokuibacteriota bacterium (assembly GCA_030609125.1). GTDB lineage: Bacteria > JAUVQV01 > JAUVQV01 > JAUVQV01 > JAUVQV01 > JAUWCW01. Next base: position 925 of record JAUWCW010000158.1, on the reverse strand, counting down.
GACGACCATGATCGCAGGGAGCATCACGGCGGGTGCCGATCTTCTGGGCGACCCCTTCGCCCTTCTCGAAGGCATCCCCTTTGCCGCCTCCCTCATGGCCATCCTGGGAGTTCATGAACTGGGACACTTCATCGCTTCCCGCCGTCACCGGGTCAGGGCGACACTGCCGCTTTTTATCCCCGGAATCTGGCCCTTCGGGACCTTCGGCGCCCTGATAAAGATCAAGTCTCTCATCCCCGACCGCCGCGTCCTCCTCGACATAGGAGTCGCCGGGCCGCTTTCGGGGTTTATGGCGGCGCTGCCGATCGCCGTGATCGGGCTTGCTCATTCCCGGGTCGAGACAGGCGCCGCCTCCCCCGGGGCGGCACTCTCCTTCGGCAGCCCCCTGATCTTTGTCGCCCTCGAGAACCTGGTCCTCGGTCCCCGCCCCGCGGATGCGAGCCTCTTGCTCCACCCCGTGGCGTTCGCCGCGTGGATCGGGTTCTTCGTCACCGGACTGAACCTGCTCCCCGTCGGCCAGCTCGACGGGGGGCACATCCTCTACGCCCTCTTCGGCCGCCGCCAGGCCGCCTTCGCCCGGGCGCTGCTCCTCGTCTTCATCCCCCTCGGATTCGCCTGGCCCGGCTGGTTCTTCTGGGGGGCGCTCATGTGCTTCATCGGGTATCGGCATCCGCCGGTGCTCAGGGAGGAGATCCCGCTCAACGGCAGGAGAAAAGCACTGGGCTTTCTGGCTGCCGTCGTTCTCGTCCTCACCTTCATGCCCGTTCCCGTGATGTTTTAGCTGTCAGTCATCAGCCGTCAGTCATCAGCCGTCAGCCGTCAGCTGTCGGCCCGCGGGAGTTTTCTTGCCCTTGTTGAGCTGTGCTAGAATAAAGAAGATGTCAAAAGAATACGAGATCATCATCGTCGGCGGCGGCCCGGCGGG
>JAUWCW010000288.1 GCA_030609125.1 Candidatus Rokuibacteriota bacterium | reverse complement strand
GTGGCCAGGCCGGACCACGCGGAGGCTCTCCACTACCTGAAGAATCGTCTCCACGAAGACACCATCTCGTACCAGGTCGCCGAGGGGGACACCTACGCGGAGATCGCCCGGAAGTTCTACCAGGACCCGGAGCTTGCCTTTCTCGTGGCCAGAGTGAACGATCTCGACATGGCCTCGGCCCCCCTTCCCGGCAGACAGCTGATCCTTCCGCTCCTCGAGGACGAGCCGGGTACCCCGCCGGCCAGGAAGATGGCGCCGGAGAAGACCGCCCCCATGCCCGAGACCCCGGAGAAGCCTCCCTCCATGCCCGAGACCCCGAAAGAGACGCCCGTCAGCGAGGGCGCAGTCCGCCTCGCGAAGGCGGAAGGGTACCTCGAAGCAGGCAGCTACCGGGACGCCCTCGAGGCCGCCGCAGGCATCCAGGGCGGAGACCCGGCGGCGGAAGCCGCGCAGGTTGTCGTCAACACCTCCCGCTACGAACTGGGGGCGGAACTGGAGCGCAAGAAGCGGTACCTCGACGCCCTCAGCTCCTACAGCAAGGTCAACCCCGGCTTTCGAGACGTGAAGAAGAAGATCACAGCCCTGGAAAAGCTGATCGGGGAACTGTCGGAAGAGCACTACAACGCCGGGGTGCAGTTCTTTATCAACCAGAAACTGCCGCAGGCCATCTCGGAATGGGAGAAGACTCTCGCCCTCAACCCCGACCACCCCAAGGCGTCAGAGGACATAGTCAAGGCGCAGAATCTTATCGAGGAACTGCAGAAGATCCGGTAACAGGTCGAGGAGAGGCTCTTTCCTGCCATGGGCGAAGAAAAAAACATCCGGCGCATACAGTCGGAATCCCTCGGCCCCGACGCCGTCGACCATCTCCGCCGGCGGGGCCGGGAGATCACCTTCGCGGACTCCGAAACCATTGTCCGCCGCGGCGATCCCGGCACGTCCTTCTACGTCATCCTCTCGGGTGCGGTCGAGGTGCGGCTCACCGCGGACAGGGACCGCAGTCTCCCCCTGGTGCGCCTGCAGGAGGGGGCCTTCTTCGGAGAGATGTCGATTCTGACGAACACCTCCGTCTCCGCCGACGTGGTGGCCCTCGGACCGGTGAAGGTCCTCTGCTGCTCGGCGGAGGATTTTTCCAGCGCCCTTTCCGAATGCGCCCCCCTGCGCAGCCAGATCATGGCGGGGATGGCCGCCAACCTGCAGCGCACTTCGCGGGACGCCTGGAATTTCTTCCAGCGTGCCGAGGCCCTCAACGTCCTCATGGACAGCGTGGACCACGCGGGGCCCGTCATCGCCCATTCCCGCTCCATGCGGAGCGTCGTCGACAGCATCGAGTCCTGTGCCGGGGGGACGGATCCCGTCTTCATCCGCGGCGAGCCCGGCACTGGAAAGACCTTCATCGCCTCCCGGATCCATCACACCGCCGCGGGAGAAAAAGCGCCCTTCATCGTCGTGGACTGCCGTGCCCTCTCCGAGGAGGAGGCCGTCCCCTTCCTCTTCGGCACCTCGCGCTTCACGAAAGAGGAGAGTGCGCCGGTGGGCTACCGCACCCTCCACGGATATGGGGCGCTGCACCTGGCCAACAACGGTACCCTTGTACTGAGGCACGTCCGGGCCCTGGCCCCGGAGGGCCAGGAAATTCTCCGCCGCTATCTGGACAGCCTCGCCTCGGGGGGGATCCCGTACCCCCTAACCCGCATCATCACCACCGGCCATGACGACTCGGAGGGAAGGACGGGGAGGAAGAAGATCGGGCCCGGGCCGGCCGACATTCTCTGCCGGCAGACGATCTCGCTGCCGCCCCTGCGAAAACGGCGCAAGGACATCGTTCCCCTGGCCCGTTTCTTTCTCGAGCGGCATCGGCAGGTCGAAGGCCAGGCCTTCAGCCTGCAGGCCGAGCACACCCTCATCTCCCGGGAGTACAGCCATCGGAACGTGGACGAGCTGAGAGAAGCGGTGGAAATGGGCGCCCTCTTCTCCGACGGCAGGGTCATCGAGGAGGAGCACATCTTCACCGGGCCGAAAGACCGGGGGGACAGCCTCGAGTTCGACCTCGGCCGGACGCCCCTGGTGGAGCGGCTGACGAGCCGCAGGGTCCTGGAAGGGGTGCGCAGTGCGGTCTTTCTCGCCTTCTCCGCCATCATCCTGCTCAGTCTCGCCTTCGGCCGCACCCCGGCGGGAGCCAACGCCAACGCCGTGACCTGGTCAATCTGGGAGCCCCTCCTGCTGGTGTTATTTCTCTTCGTCGGGCGGGTGTGGTGCACGGTCTGCCCTCTGTCGACGGCGGGGAGAATCGCCGCCCGCTTCGTCTGCCTGGAGAAGCCGCCCGGGGCCTGGATGAAAACATATTCGAACTGGTTCATCATCGCCGGCTTCATCGCCATCGTCTGGTCCGAGCACACCTTCAACATGACCGCCAACCCCGCCGCCGCCGGCATTCTCCTGCTCTCCCTCATGGCTGCGGCAATTGCCTTCTCCATCATCTACAAGAGGGAAAGCTGGTGCCGGTACCTCTGTCCCCTGGGAAATCTGGGGGCTGTCTATTCCGTGCCGGCAGTGCTGAACGTGCGCGCCAACCCGGATGTCTGCGCCACCTACTGCACAACTCACGAGTGCTTCAAGGGGTCGGGCCGGCTTCCCGGGTGCCCTGTCTTTCACCATCCCCTCTACGCCAGCGATTCGCACCACTGCAAGCAGTGCTGCACCTGCCTCTGGACCTGCCCCCACGATTCGGCCCGTCTCTATCTGCGGCTCCCGCTGCAGAGCATCTGGAGACAGGCGGACCTGGGTGGAGACCTGGTGCCCTTCGCGATCTTTCTCTTCTTTTTCTCCCCTTTCATGCTCGCCTCCCAGGGAGGAAGCTGGGCCGCCACGACGGGAGGTCTGACCTCGACCGCCCTGCTGGCCGTGGCCTGCACGCTCGTCCTGCGGCCCCTTCTTCCAAGGGTCCTCTCCACCGGCACACACCGCGACAAGAGCCTCACCTCCCGCGTCGCCTTCTCCCTGCTGATCCTTGCCTGGGGCCCGGCCATGGCCTACCAGCTGGGCCACATAGAAAGCCTGGCGAGGCTGAAGATCCATGCCCCGGGAGGGTCGTTCCTTCTTCAGCATCTGGCCGGGGGCGAGATTTCGGTGCAGCTCGTCCTGCAGCTTGCGGTCATTCTTCTCGCGGGACTCCTGACGGCCTTCTCCCTCGCGGGAGTAAGGGCCCGGTTCCGCAACCGGGACGACGCCGTCTCCCCCGGGGTGTGGCGGGCGCTGCACCTGATGTGCGCCGCCTACACGGCGTTCTCGCTCCTGCTCATAGCTCCCGAGGGGGTCCTGTTCTGACATGCTGGACGCGAGCCGCCTCCCCGCCTCGAAGGTGCTGAAGAAGCTGGTCATGGCCGGCGCCGCTCTCGCCGTTACGGCCGCCGCCGGAACCGTGGTCTACTGGCTTATCG
>JAUWCW010000169.1 GCA_030609125.1 Candidatus Rokuibacteriota bacterium | reverse complement strand
GCCGCGTACGCCTCGTAGGAAAGAAAGCCGACGCCGGCGGCCCGCCGGCGCCCAAGAGAGGAGGTTGAGCGGAATGAGCGCCGAGCTCGTCGTCCTTGCAACTTCCCTGGCTGCTATCCTCCTGGCGGCCTTCTGCCTTATGCTCTTTCTGCTGTGGCGCTCGAGCCGCTCCGCCCTCCTTTTTGAGCAGCAGCTGCGGGAGCTGCACCGGCTGGCCTCAGCTGCCGGGGAAAGGCAGGAAGGGCTTTCGCGCCTTCTCGCCGAAGGTCAGCTGCGCGGCATGGAGTCCCTTCAGGGGCAGTTCGCAACCGTGGTGGAGACCCTGAACAGTCAGCTCGCAGCCGTCGCGTCGACCTTGAATGAACAGCTGGCGCAGACCCGGGGCAACATAGGACGGCAGCTCGACGGCACCCACAAGGTCGTCGCCAGCGTCAACGAACGGCTCGGGGAGCTCTCCGAGACGGCCCGCCACATGCACGCCCTGGGCAAAGACATCTCCTCGCTGCAGGACATACTCCGGGCGCCGAAACTCCGGGGGGGGCTGGGCGAACTCCTTCTCGAAGACCTCCTCTCGCAGGTGCTCCCTTCCGCCAACTTCGAGACTCAGTACACCTTCGCTTCCGGCGAGAAGGTCGACGCCGTCATACGGCTCGGGGACTGCCTCGTCCCGGTGGACTCCAAGTTTCCCCTTGAGAGTTTCACCAGGATGCAGGGGGCCGAAACGGACGAGGAGCGAAGGAAGTGCCGGCGCGAGTTCTTCGCCTCTTTCCGCCGCCGGGTTGACGAAATTGACGACAAATACATCAGGCCCGACGAGAAGACCTACGATTTTGCCTTGATGTACATCCCGGCGGAAAATGTCTTCTACGAAGTGATTGTCCGCGACGACGACGCCGTGGCGGGGGACGGAATTTCCGCCTACGCCCTCGCCCGTCACGTGGTTCCCGTCTCACCCAACAGCTTCTACGCCTATCTCATGGCCATCGCCTACGGTCTCAAGGGCTTGCGGATAGAGGAGCGTGCCGCTGAGATCCGCGGTCAGCTCGGTGAGATACGCCAGGCCCTCGGCAGGTTCTCCGAGGAATTCCAGGTTGTCGGGCGGCACCTCGAGAACGCCCGCGGCCGATACGGCGACGCCGACCGCTCCCTGGCCCGGATCCGCGAAACCTTCCGTCTCATCGCCTCCGAAGGGGAGACCCGCCGGTGAGCTCTCCCGCCTCCCCCCTGCCCCGGGACTGAAACGCCGTGGGGTCGTCTTCCAGAAAAGTCATTCTCGCCGCCCTGGCGGGGAACTCCCTCATTGCCGTCACCAAGTTCGCCGCCGCCTTCACGACCGGAAGCTCGGCCATGCTCTCCGAGGGGATTCATTCTCTCGTCGACACGGGCAACCAGGTCCTGCTCCTCTACGGGCTGAAGCGCGCACAGCGCCCCGCCGATGAGCGCTTCCCCTTCGGTCACGGCAAGGAAATCTACTTCTGGAGCTTCGTCGTGGCGATCCTCATCTTCGCCCTCGGCGCGGGTATCTCCCTTTACGAAGGCTACCGCCACCTGATGCATCCCAGGCCCCTGGGCAACCCTCTTGTCAATTACGTCGTCATCGCCCTGGCCCTGGTCTTCGAAGGCCTTGCCTGGTCACTTGCCCTTCGTGAGTTCACGAGGGCGAAAGGCAAGTGGGGATACATCGAGGCGGTTCGGCGGGGAAAGAACCCCTCCCTCTTCGTGGTGCTCTTCGAGGACTCGGCCGCCATGCTCGGCCTCGCGGCGGCCTTCATCGGCATCCTCCTCAGCCAGATAACGGGAAATACGTTCTATGACGGCGCCGCCTCTATCGTGATCGGCCTCATTCTGGGAGGGACCGCGATCTGGCTCGCCTACGAAACCAAGGGCCTCCTCATCGGCGAGAGCGCCAACCCGGAGATCGTCGAGAGCATCCGCCGCAAGGCCTTCTCCCTCCCCGCGGTGCTGAAGGTGAACGAGGTGCTCACCCTGCACATGGGACCCGAGTTCATCCTGGTGACAATCAGCATGGACTTTGCCGACCACGTCGCCGCGGGTGAGGTCGAGGCGGCCATCGCCCTGCTGGACAGCGCCATCAGGAGGGAGCACCCCCTGGTGAAGAGGGTCTTTGTGGAGCCCGAAAAGGCGGTGCTGCAGAATCCCGAGGCCTAGTAGAGCTTAAAGCAAATCGACACGCCCCTCGCCAGTCACCTCGTTGCCAAAGTCATCCACGCCGTAGAACGTCCAGACCTCGAAGCCGCTGTTTCGCCCATCAGAAATTCGATGGAAGCCGCACCTTATCCCGCCGCCGGGGATGTAATTGCCCTCGCCGCCGCAACCGTCGAAATCATCGATGAAAGCAATCTCCTCATTGACGTCGTTACTGTAAGACTCGCCGGCGGCGCTGTGCGACTTTCTGATAAACCCGTAGATGTGAACGCCCACGCCGCTCGTCTCCCTCACTGCCACCTCGTAGTGCCACTCTCCGTAGCCGGAGTGCATGACTGGATTGGGACTGAAAATTACCACCAGATTCGCCATGGGCCCAGTTACGTTCCCGCTGCTGTCGCTGTTGTCGCATCCGGCGGGGATCAGCAGAAGGGCGGCCAGGCCGAGCGCACCGAGCCATCCCTGCAGCGCATTTCGTCTAAACACCATCCGCTCCTCCTTGTCATCATCTCCTGTCCTGCCATTTTCCCCTTTTCCTCTTCCCCGTGCAAGTGCTGGTGCCGCCCGTCCGCGCCCGAGGCTTGACAAGACTTCCCCGTGAAACGATAATGAGTGAGCACTCACTCATGAAAGACACCACGAGCCCCACTGTCCGCAACGGTCACAAGCGGGACGCCATCCTCGCGGCGGCCCAGAGGGTCTTCGCCCGCCGCGGCTACCACGACGCCAGGACCTCCGAGATCGCCCGCGAAGCCGGTGTCGCCGAGGGGACGCTCTACAACTACTTCCCCTCCCGTGAAGATATCTTTCTCTCCCTCTTCGAGGAAAGGTGGCAGAGCTTCACCGATCGGGTGAGGAAAAAAACATCGGGCCTCCCGGACCCCAACGACAAGCTCAAGGCCATTTTCGCCGAGGCCATGAAGCAATTCATGACCAGCAAGCCCCTCTCCCAGGTTTTCCTCATGGAGACCAACCCCAGCAGCGTCTTCTTCAACAGCCGCGTCGCTCTCCGCCTCGCCGACTTCCTGGACCTCATTGAATCGATACTCATCGAGGGGAAGCAGACCGGCAAGTACCACCCGGATCTTGACACCCGCGTGGCCCGGATGGTCATCTACGGGATCGCCCAGAGCGTGCTCTTCGCCTGGATGATGAAGGAAAACGCTCCGACTCCGGTTCGCCGCCGCTTCCGTTTCTCCATGCTCAAGGCCACAAAGACCATCAGGATCATCCTCAAGACCGGCCTCACCGCGCCGGAAAAGCCGCGAAAGGCACGCCCATGAAGATATCCTCGTACCGCAGCCTGGGAGAGTTCGTCTCCTTTCTCGAGAGTAGAAACCAGCTGCTGCGGATCACCGCCCCGGTCAGCGCGGACCTCGAGATCACGGAGATAACGGACCGCGTCGTCAAGGCCGGCGGGCCCGCTCTGCTCTTCGAGAGCGTGAAGGAATCGCCGTTCCCTCTTGTCACCAACATCATGGGCACACCGGAGCGGATGGCCTGGGCCCTCGGGGTGGAGGACCTCGAGGAGCACGCCCGGCGTATCGCCCGCCTCGCCTCCACGGACCTCCCCGCGGGCTGGGCAGGCAAGCTCGGGCGCCTCCTGGACCTTGCCAGGAGCGCCCGCTACTTTCCCCGCACTGTCAGGAGCGCTCCCTGCCAGGAGATCGTCCAGGAAAGCGGCTTCGACATCGGCAACCTTCCCGTCATGAAATGCTGGCCCGAGGACGGCGGCCGGTTCATCACCCTGCCCCTGGTCATTACGAAAGACCCGGACTCGGGCAAGCAGAACGTCGGGATGTACCGCCTCCAGGTCTTCGACGGCCGGACGACGGGCATGCACTGGCACCGTCACCACGACGGGGCCCGTCACTACCGCGAATCCTGCCGGCGGGGCAAGCCCCTGCAGGTGGCCGTCGCTCTCGGCGCGGACCCGGCCACCATCTACGCCGCCACGGCGCCCCTCCCGCCGGGCCTCGACGAGCTGATCTTCGCCGGCTTTCTCCGCGACCGGGCGGTTGACGTCGTGCGGTGCCGTACCGTCGACCTGCTGGTGCCGGCCGAGGCGGAGATCGTCCTTGAGGGCTATGTCTCTCCCGAGGAAAGACGGCGTGAAGGGCCTTTCGGCGACCACACGGGTTACTACTCGCCGGCCGACGACTATCCGGTCTTCCATCTCACCGCGGTAACCAGGCGCCGCAACCCTCTCTATCCCTCCACCATCGTGGGACGCCCGCCCATGGAAGACTGCTTCATGGGCAAAGCCACGGAGAGACTCTTCCTTCCCCTCGTCAGGCTCCTGCTGCCGGAGATCATCGACATGGACCTTCCCCTGGAAGGAGTCTTCCACAACTGTGTCATTGTCTCCATCAGGAAGGAGTACCGCGGCCACGCCCAGAAGGTCATGAACGCGATCTGGGGGACAGGGCAGATGATGTTCTCCAAGATGATCGTCGTCGTCGACCACGACGTGAACGTACACGATTACTCGGAGGTGACCTGGCGCGCCTTCAACAACGTCGACCCCCGCCGGGACGTCCTCCTCGGCGAGGGTCCTCTCGATGTTCTCGACCACTCCTCGCCGACAGCGGACTTCGGCAGCAAGATGGGGATCGACGCGACCCGGAAGCTCCCCGAGGAGAACCATCCCCGCGAATGGCCGAAGGACATAGCCATGAGCGACGACGTCCGTCGCCTCGTCGACGCCCGCTGGAAGGAGTACGGCCTTGAATAAGCTCCGCACCTTTCTGGAGATGATCAAGTTCGAGCACAGCGTCTTCGCTCTCCCCTTTGCCCTGACGGCGGTCTTTCTCGCCCGCGCGGGCCGACCCGGCCTGACCGAGATCCTCTGGATCACGGCCGCCATGGTGGGCGCCCGTTCCCTGGCGATGACCCTGAACAGGATTCTGGACGAGCGCCTGGACGCCCTCAACCCGAGGACATCCTCAAGGGCCCTCCCGTCGGGACTCCTCAAGCGCGGCGAGGCCTGGGCCTTCGCCCTGCTCTCCCTGGCCGTGCTTCTGCTCTCCGTCGCTCACCTCCATCCCGTCTGCCGTCTTCTCTGGCCGCCTCTCGTCGCCCTCTTTCTCTTCTACCCCTGCACTAAGCGGTTCACCTGGACGAGCCATTTCGTT
>JAUWCW010000235.1 GCA_030609125.1 Candidatus Rokuibacteriota bacterium | reverse complement strand
CACGGGCTCGGTGAGCAGGCCAAGGTTGAAAATCACCGGGGCGTCATCGATCCGGGCGACGCCGACGACTCCGCACTGGATCCGGGGGACGTTAGTGCGGACGTACATTCCGAGACCGCCGACGTTTCGCGGAGTGCCAAGAGGGCCGGGGAGTTCGACGTTCTCGGCGTAGAGGTCCCAGGCGTCCCGCTGGATCTGGGTCAAGGTGGAAGACCAGAGGGCTGCTAGGGAAGCGACGGCAGAGCGGACGGTTTGCTGGTAGACGGTGTTGGGATTGGTGGGCGTTGCCCGGGATCGGATGTACATCCCGCCACGGTTTCGACTCCACGTGGCACCGGCAATCGAGCCGGAGCCGCGGGAGATCAGAGGACTCTCGACAAGCATGACAGCATTCCTTCAATGCGAGGGGGCGTTCTGCGGCTTTGAGAACCGATCCCAGGCCGCAACGAGGCTACAACCCAAGGGCTGCCGGATTGTAGCCAGAGCGATCGCGTGGGGCAATAGGGCATATGGGACGGGCGGGCAGTGCAACGTCGGAGCGATTGGAATGGTTACCCTTTCCGGGGGGGATTGGAGCAGGGCCACGGTCGGCGGGATGGGGGTGGGGGGGGTGGGGAACCGTAGCGAAACACGAGCGGAGCGAGTCGGACGCCGCCCGGAACGGGCGTAATAGCCGCCCGGAACGGGCGTAACTGCAGGGACGATAACGGCTGCTTCTGTTGCGTTGGCGTAACATAGGGTTCAGCCAACGCAACAGAAGATGCGTCTATCGGCCCTGCAGACAGGTAGCGTGCGAGCCGTAAGGACGGGGTGGGGTGGGAGCAGAACAGACGGCTCGCCTACCGAATCCGCGGCGACGCCGCAACCGCAGGGCAGTGGGCCAGGAGGGGGGCGGGAGTAAGCCCCGGGACACTCAGAGCAAGCCAACCAGCCAGGGTCAAGAAAACGCAGCGGTTGCCATGTGCGAGCCCGCCGCCGACGAAACGCCCGTCCCCGTCAACGTTACAGGCGAACGGGCGAGCTATCCGCGACGCCCAGGGAGAAGGCAGAGCCGGGCAAAACCCACACCACGCCGGGACAGAGGATCGTACCGTACAAACTTATCACTCGCCGTTAACGAAGAGCGTACCAGAGACAGCCAAGTCGCGTTCGGTGTCCGGTGAGTAACTGAAGCATTTCTGTCCGAGGGTCAAAGAAGAGACAGTCCGTGCAGGGACAGTGGGAGGTGCTCGCGTCGAGGGGGCATATTCTACCTTTAAGGCGTCGAGAGCCGCGGTGGCGTCTGCGTGGCCGTCCTCTGCACGGGTGATGATCTCTTCGAGCGTGCCGAGTTGTATCCATTCTCCGTTCTCCGGTAGGGCAGTTAATTGGTATCCACGCCAGGTGCCAAACGTGAGACAGAGTCGCTTGCCCTTGAGTGCGAGCACCGCCTCGTCGAGCTTATTGGGGTGCACGACGACCGTGTGGTCCAGCGGCTTACTTGCGTATTTACAGATGTAGCGGGTGCAGTGGTCTTGGTTTTCCACAATGCGGATGTCTACAACGTCGCTCGTGTGCGTGATTTGGAACCAGATTTTGCTGAGTTCGTCCTGCGGGATGTACCGCCCTTGCAGGAGGGCGTGCAGGTGGACGTGCCAGCGTTGGGTGGGTTCGAGCCACTTCATTTCCAGGAAAGCCACCCCGCCTGCAACCCGCTTGCGCCATAATTTCGTGCGGCGGAGGGCAGTGAAATCGCGGGTGAGTTTTGCGAGGAGCTCCGCGAGGGGTTCGGTGTCCGAGCGTAACGTGAGCGTGAGAAAGCGGGCGTTCTCGCCGTCTACTCGTAGCTTGACGTTGCCAGCGATGATGCGGGACCGTTCCCGCCCGCAGGGGAGACAGAAGCGGTCATGACACGAGGAGCCGCCGAGCGTGTAGAGATCGGGCTCCTGGACGCTTTGGAAGACGTATGCGTGTTTACCACACTGAGTGAAATCGTGGAGCCTGGCGCCGGGCTGCTCTGTCCTGCGGAGGGCGTCGTACACTCGCCTGCGATCGTGTGCCCACCCGCTGTGGCGAAAAATTACAGAGCGGCTTCTGCCGTGGAGTGGGTCCAGAGTGAAGTCGGCGTGGAGTGCAACCCCAGCCTGGCAGGGGGTCAAGGGAGGGTGTACGTTTGTTTCGGGGGGGTGAACTAAAGCAGGGGAGGGCGGGAGACTTGCTGCCGGGGGGACATTGGCTTGCGGTCCAAGGTCACTCACGAGGTTTCGTCCTGCGAGGTTTTGCAAAGGACGGGAGCCGCCCGGGGACCGTACCAGTCACCGGGCGACTCCTGATTCGCCTCGATAGCCGCAAGACCTCGCAGAACTTGCGACCACGGGGGGGAATCTACCCGCTACGTGTGGGGGTGTCAATAGCACCGGGGTACCGCATAGAGTGTAATTTTAGCGGTAAGTGTTCGGCTGGCAAACAGAAGGCGGAGAGAATCCGCCTGGCGAGGTTTGCAGCGAGTCGAATTATAGGACTGGGAAGTTTGTGAAGGCGGCGACGGGGACGCCGTTTAACAGACCGTGGACGTCCGGGACGGTGGCGAGGTAGGAAATCACGTCCGGGCCTGGCTGGACGGCGAGGAGACGAAGCGTGAGGCGGACAGTGTAGTCGGTGGTTTGGCGACCCAGGCAGCCGTAGAGGGTGGTGTGGTACCGGGCGGTCCAGTTGAAATTGTGGTGAAGCTCGCGGCGGATGAGCTGGTCGAAGACGACGTCGATGAAGGAGCGGGGGACTGCGGGGACGAAGGTGGCTGAGAGAGGGATGGGGGCCGTCTGGGTAGTGTAGTCCGCCGGCAGGAAGAACGACTGAGAGAGACGGCCGTCGGCTCGCGTAACGCGGGCACGGACTAAGACGCGAGGGTACGCTCCGGCCGGGATGGGAAGATGAACGGTTCCGGGAGAGGACAGGGCGGGATCGCTGCCGAGGAGCGGACCGGCGTACTGGTAAGGGCCCTTCCAGAAATTGCGAGCGGGGGACTTGGGGGGAGAGGCGTAGAATAACATGGCGGCTCCGCTCTCGGTGCACCAGGCGTCGGACTCAGCGAAGAATGGGTGAATGGTGTCATCGTTGAAATTGAGGGCGATGCGGGGGAGCGGGGTGTACGGTCCGAGATCATGCAATGCTGGTGCTGCGTCTATCCGTGGGAGTGTCACTTCGGCTGCCTGGAGTCTGGGCACGTTGGAACGGACGTACATGGCGACGCCGCCGGCGTGGTTTTTTCGTCCGAGTCGTCCGGGCAGTCGGACGGCGAGGGCGTAGCGCTCCCAGGCTTCGCGTTCGGCTTGCGTTAGGGTGCTATTCCAAGCCAAACAACAGGTGGAGAGGTGAGCTCGGAGAGCCAGCTGCAGTGCGGTCGCGGGGTCCGCCGGCGTGACGCGGGGCTTGGTGTAGGGACCGTGTTGATTGCGGGTGGCGACGACGTCCCCGGCGGAGCCGCTCGACGCGGAAAGCAGCTCGCCAGGGAAGTCGATCGACATCGGAGATTCCTATGTAGTGACCGGGAAGTCGGCAAATGCGAGGACAGGGAGGTCACTGAGGCGGGTGACGACGTCCGCTGGCGGTGGCGTATAGGAAATCACATCAGCACCGGCATCAGCTCCAGCCTGAGTAAGCGATACGGTGATCGCAGCACCGGAGATCCCCGCGGCAGTAGCGGTGTAGATGAAGTTATTATACCGGACTGTCCAGGTGGAGTGCTCACTCGGAGCGAGGTCGACGAGTTGTTCGTCGAAGGCGACAACGATCCGATCCGGGCTGGAGTACCATTGGGCAACGGTGGGTGTCGCGCGGCTGCTAGACACCAAGCCCCGTCCCGCGAAAGGGAGTCGACAGCCTACCGTCTGCCGTGCACGCGCGTGCGAACACAAAAAGTCGCTGGTCGGCAGCGAAGAGAAAGGCGGCGTTTACCACTTCGGGGGACGTGGGGGGCGTGGAGGTGACACCCTCGACAGTCGCCGCGAGACGGTACGGACCCTTGAAGTAGTTGATTCCGGGATTCTGCGGTCGGCCGGTGTAGATGAACAACGCCCCGCCGTCAAGAATAGCCCACTCGTCGCCGTTATCGTAGGCGATCGAGAT
>JAUWCW010000149.1 GCA_030609125.1 Candidatus Rokuibacteriota bacterium | reverse complement strand
AAAAATAGCAGGGATCTTTCGAGGATTCCGTGATTGAAGATCGGCCGAAGACGGCCTGAAAATGAGATGCGGACCACCAACCTGTTCCCTCAAGGGACACACCTTATATCTCTCACTTTCACCCCCCTTCTCAGTCATATTCCCAAGTCCGCTCCACTCAACAGTTTTTGAGCAACAACTCCCTCCTGCCTCCCTTTGGCACACCGTTTGCGATCATCTCCTGCAGACGGAGGCAAAAAGTGCGGGAAAACCACAAACGGAGGTGATCATCCATGGCGCGACCCTTGCGCATTCATGTTGAAGGCGCGGCACACCACGTCCTGTCGAGAGGAGGCAAGGGAGCCTTCATATTCGAACGCGAGGACGACAAGAGACATTTCCTCGACATCTTCTCCACGGGGATCGAGCGCTACGGCATCGAGCTCTTTGCTTACTGCATCATGGACAACCACTACCATCTCCTCCTCTCCGACCCGGGAAGGAATCTCTCGAGGATTATGCACTACACCGGCTCGGTATTTGCCGGACACATGAGGCGGAAGAGAGGATTGATCGGCCACGTCTTCTCCGGACGATTCAAGTCACTCTGTGTCAAGACGGAACATTACCTCGCAGGACTGAGCCGCTATATTCACCTCAATCCTTACCATGCAGGGATAGTCGAAAAGGCGGAAGAGTTTCCCTGGAGCAGTTACGCCAGCTACCTCGGCATGAAGGATGCCCCCTCATGGCTCAATACGGATTGGATTCTCAGACGGTACGGATCGAAGCGCGCGGAAGCATCGGCCCGGTACCGCGCCTTCATCGAAGAGGGAATGGATAATCCCGATGAGTACCCTATCGACGAGGCCGTTGCCAGGGCAGTCGCGGGAGACGAAAACTTCATTCAGAAGGGTCTCGGAAGCATCGAGCGAAACCGCCGATTCAACAATGTGTCCTATCGGCGTCTCTACCTCCGGCCGATCCCCATCGACACCCTCAAAGAGGGCGTCTGTGAGTACTACGGGGTGCGGACAATCAAGAAGGGGTGCCCGGACAGTTCTCCCGACACCAAGAGAGCGAGAGAGATGTTCGTCTGGCTCGCGAGGCAACACACACCTTCGGAAAACCGAGAGATCATCGAGGTTACCGGACACACCGACCCGTCGGCCGTCTCACACCTCTACCGCCGAACAGGGCAGGAACTGGAAAGCGACGACGCCTTCCGCTCCCAATGGGAGCGGGAAGCGGCCGCCGTTATTTCACGTTTCAGTGCCTGACCCCGTCAGCTGACCCCGTCAGCTCACGAAGCGGCATTTGCTCGCCGCCGTCCTCGTGTCCATGTCCCGGCCGCGGTTGGTGTGGTCGTCGATCTCCGCCGCCGAGCCTATCATCCTGCCGAAGAGAAAGCTCGTGAAGGCCGCCGTCTCGGCTTCGTCGTCGGCGAGCTTGCCGCTGTGCAGGGGCTTCCAGAGCATCTTCAGGAGTATGACGGCGATGACGGCGTCGATGTTGACGCAGTAGATGTTGCGGCTGACGCCGACCTCGAAGAGCTTCTCCACCAGCTCGTGGTAGAACTCGAGGAAGATGTTGTAAATCTTCTTCTCCTCGAAAAGGCCCTTCACGAAGTCCTCCCGCGGGTCGATGTTCACGTCGAGACCCTTGAATACGGGGTGGTTGATGCAGGGGATCTTGGCGTACTCCAGGTTTCCCGCCGCCTTCTCCTTCGTTTTGTACACGAGGTACTCCTCGGCGTACTCCTTGGCAATGCGGGCGATGCTTATCCGGTGCTTCTTCTCGCCCGGGTCTTTCAGCTTCTGGTCGCGGAAGCGGTCGAGGAGAAACGAAATAGCCTCGAACCCGTTTCCGCCGTGAGCGAAGCCGGTGTGCGTGAGAAAGCCCACGTACCCCTTGTTGACCTGCACCCTCTCGGGCCGCATGGGACCATCGGCGCTCACCGCGCCCTTCGCCCCCTGGGCCGAGATCGTCCCCGGGCCGTTGGAGACGATCAGCCCCAGCATCATGGTGAACTCGAAGAGCTCGCTCTGCGTCGGCTTCCTCCCGAGAAGGGTCAGGAAGGCCGTCTCGGTGAAGGACCAGCCGGCAGTGAGCTCATCGTCGGCGACGCCGCAGAAGGAGCCGTCCTCATGCCTGTCGGCGCCGACGCTGCACCCGACGAGGGTGCTGAACATGAGCGAGTGCCACGGAAGCCGGCCTATGGTGACCTTCGAGATCTTCTTTCTCTTCAGGGACTCCCACCCGAGGGTCGTCCAGATGGCGGCGATGACGGCGTCGAAGGAGACGTGCTTTTTCGCCTTCTTCGCCAGCTCACGCACAAAGAGCGTGAAGACCGAGTCGGCTTTCCCGGCGGCGATGGCCTTCAGCGCCGCCGCCGCCCTCTTGTCCGCCTTGGCCGAGAGGAGCACATTCTTCCGGGAGCCGGCCGAAACCTTTTTCAGCGCCGCCTTCAGATCGGCGCCGTTGAAGGGGTCGTCCCCGAGCTCGTGCTGAAAGGTTTCCACCAGGAGCTCCGCCGCCTCCATGGCTCCGGCCGCCTTCTTCCGTCCCGTCACCGCCGCCGCGGCGGCCAGCACCGTGTTGGGGGAGTTGCCGTTTTCGCGCGCCGCGTCCGAGGCGGCCAGGGCGGGCTCGCCGCGCATGTTGACGGCGGCGTTCAGGGCTATGTTGGCCAGCACTTTTCCCTTCTCGGTCGGGTAGCCCCGCACGAGGGACATGACCAGGTTCTCCTCCAGGGTGTGCCGGCTCGCCTCGAGGACAGAAATGTTGTGCACCCTGGTGACCTGGCTCTTGGGATCCATCATGGAGGCGCCGGAGGCGTCCTTCAGGTTCTCCCGGGGGAACTGGGCGCCCACCTGCCGCAGCGACAGGGCAATCTGCTCGTTGTAGGGCGCCACGGCCTCCACGGTCTTGATGTCCAGCGCGGGCGGGAGCTTGACGCCGCTGTTGTTGGCAAACCAGCACTTGAGGGAGAGATTTCCGCGGGGCTCGAAATCGGGCTCGGTGCAGTTGTTCTCCATCACGGCCGAGAGGGCCTCGGGGATGTGAGCGATGTTGGTCACCACCGCCCCCTTCTTGGAGTAGACGGGATTGTCCGGGGTGAAGATATCGTCCACCCCGAAGTAGTCCATGAACCAGCGCTCCTTGGCCCTGGCGTCGTCTCCCGAGCCGGCCAGGGAGCCGGCGTGACCGCAGGCGCGGGAAATCTTCGACTTCCACCGCCCCACGATGCAGGCGACGACCGGCTTCTGGCACTCCAGCTCGTACTCGTAGTATCCGCCGGGCTCGACGTACATCACCGCCCCCTTGGAACGGGCGTCGTTGTCGAGGGCGTAGCAGAACTCCTTGGGCCCGTAGTGGATGTAGACGTCCTTCCCGCTCGAGACGGAGGTCGTGGTCCCCCAGCCCCTGGTCAGCAGGTAGACGGCGATGGTGGTGGTGAAGTTGCCCGAGTTGGAAAAGATGGCGATGGACCCCTTCACGAGCGACTCGTCGGGTTTGCTTCCTCCCAGCGCGCCGCCGAGGCGGACCTTGTTCCACGCGTCGGCCACGCCGAGACAGTTGGCCCCGAAGATGTCGACCCCGTTCACCTGGGCAACGGCCCTGATGATCCGGGCGTCGCTGAGGGAGACCTTCTCCGTGACGATGATGACTTTCTTCAGATCCTTGTTGGCGCGGATCAGCTCCAGAACCCCGTCGCGAACGCCCGCCGGGGGAAGGTAGACCACGCCGGTGTTGAAGCGGTGGCCGGCACGGATGCCGTCACGGACGCTGTTGTAGACCGGGATGGGTCCCAGCTGCGTCTCCAGGGACTGTCCCGCCTTTCCCGGCCCGGTGCCGAAGACGACGTTCCCCCCCGAGTACTCGTGGCTCGTGGGCGTGACCTTCGAGCTCTCGCCGCCGAGAATGTTCAACACGCACACCCTGTCCTTCCTGGTGGCTATCTCCTTCAGGGAATTGATACCGACATAATAGGGAAACTCCCCGACACCCTGCTTATGCATCTCCCGCATCCTCCATGGTCATGTTCATGATCCTCGCGTCCGCCCCGCTCATTTTCCGCCCTGCTTTCTGGCGATCTGCTCCTTGCCTTCCTTGATCATCCAGTCGTTGACGGCCATGGCGTAGTTGATGACCTCCGACATGGCGCTGTCGTGGCCGAATATCCGATAGGGCAGCCCCAGGGAATCGAGGGTGTCCCGCATGTACGTCATCCCCTTGATGAGGTTCGGGCCGCCGCGGCCGATCACCACGAAGAGCGGCTTGGGACCGTGGTTCTGGATATAGGACCGCAGAGAATCCGCAATGCCCCGGAAGGTCTGGTAGATATCCGTGTTGTTCGCCTTGCCCCCTATGATGAAGAGGACGTTCGTCTGGTCCATCCAGTGCCTGAACATGATGTCGGAGATGCTGTTCATCTTCCCGTAGGGGGGGTTGCCGCCGAAGTCGGACGAGATCGTGGCGGTGTCGCCGAGAAGCTCGGTGACCATGGCGTTGGCCCCGCCGCCGAAGGTCGGGGCCGTGATCGTCCCCTCATCGTTGATGATGAAGACGTCGCTCTGCCCCTGGTAGGTCCGAAGCCGGTTGACCTCCTGCTCGAATTCCGAAATGTCCGCCGAGAAGAGGTGCTCCGGAAGCCCGAGGCGCTTCCAGGCGGGGTCGTCCTGGTCGAAGGCGGCCTTGAAGTCGCATGCCACCGGCACGATGCGCCCCTTCTTGTTCAGTCCCATCCGGATGGGGTTGAGCTCCAGGGTGGTGAAACCGTAGTTGCTGAAAAGATCCCAGAGTTTGGGGAGCTGCTGCACCAGGGGGCTGATGATCTCCGTCGGCGCCTTCACCTGCTGCAGGGCGTTGGCGATGTGGAAGGACTTGAGCCCGGTGAGCGGATCGAAAGGCCGTTCGGCGATCTTGTCGCTGCCCAGCTCCTCGATGTCCACGCCGCCGAAGGGGCTTATGGTGATCGTCGGCGCGCGGTACCTGGTGCTGTCGCTGATGGCGAAATAGACCTCGTCGATGGCCTGCACCGCTCCCTCGAAGGTCACACCGTTCGCCTTGGCGTGGGTGTTTCCGTGGGTGTGCTCCACGAAGAAGAGCCGCTCCTTCTCCTTCAGGGCATCGGTGACGTTCTTCGCCCTGCCCATCAGACCCGCCTTGCCCTTCTTCCCCACTCCCCCCCTGAAGATCGGCTTGATGAAAACCTCGCCGCACTCGTTGATCAGTTCCTTGATCTCGTCCACGCTCGCGTCAGGACCCAGGACCCTGGAGTGAGGAAACTCGACGATGTCCAGGAGTTTGCTCCCCCACCACAAACCGGTAATCTGCATTGTTCTTTTCCCCCTACCTCACTGTTGTTGCGCCGTCGCCGTTGACCGGCCGCTGACGATTCAGAGTGATCTCCCCGATGGAAGCTGTGACGCTTTTCACAGGGTGAATTTTGTTATATACCACACTCCGAGTGATGGCGTCAAGGGGTAACATATTGTAACGTTCAGCCCTGTAACAATTAGTAACCCGTCCGCCGCCTTCTGTTCTTTTCTTCTTTCCCCACGCACCGTTACCATAGTGAAAAGCAATTCTTGCGCCAAATTGCACAGGCTTCGATGAAACAAAAACAGCCGTGCGCCGGCCGCGACGACTGACGCCGGCTGAAAGGGAGCGTGAGCCTTCAGGAGACCGCGGAGG
>JAUWCW010000113.1 GCA_030609125.1 Candidatus Rokuibacteriota bacterium | reverse complement strand
CTGGGAGAGAAAGAGGAGCAGATCGGAAGCCGTCCCGGGCGGCTCGGCCAGCCAGACCAGCCGGGTCGTCTCGGGCAGGTCGGCCATCAGCTTCTGGCTCAGCGTTGTCTTCCCGGCGCCGACGGGTCCCGCAACGGCCATCAGGCCCTTGCCGGCGGTGAGAGAGTGGGTCATGCGCTCCAGCACCCTGTGATAGTCGCCGCTGTCGAAGAAGAAGGCGGGATCGGGGACGTTTTCGAAGGGCAGGGCCGTCAAACCGAAATGGCTGGTGTACATGCGCTCCTTTCTCCGCTGCTTACCGCTGCTGTGATGCCGTACTGTGGGGAACGAGCCTTATTTCAACACGGCGGTTTTCGGCCCGGCCGTCCTCGGTGGTATTCGGCGCCAGAGGTCTCGTGTCTCCGTAGCCGGCGATGGCTATGCGGGCCGGGTCAACCCCTTCTTCCTCCAGCAGGCGGGCTATGGCCTCCGCCCTCTGGAGCGAGAGGGCTTTTTTGTCGGAAGAGGTTCCCCCCGCGCCGGATTTTATCGGGGTGCTGTCGGCGTGGCCCTCGACGACGATCAGGGATTCGGGGCTGATGACGATTGCCGGCAGCATCCTGAGGATGGCCTGGAGGAGCTCTTCCGATGGCGTCTTCTCGCCGGGGGGGAAAAGGCCCCCTCCCAGGATGGCGATCAGCCGGCCTTCCTCTTCCGCCCCGGTTACCACCGGGTAGCGCTGTGCCGGAGGCTCTTCCGGCGGCGTCGCACCCGGTTCCCGGCGGGGCCGGTCCTCTGCCGGGATGGAATTCTTACGGGGGGGGGCAGCGGGGACGGGGACGGCCAACTCATCGTTGAGACCGTATATTTCCCGCCACAGCTCGGATAGTGCAGCCTCGCCGGCGGCTTGCTGCCGGCTGATCCTTGCCGGGGATTCCTTAAGGGCCGCGGAGATTTTCGCCTCCCCCTCCAACGTGCGGCCTGCCGTCGAAGCGGCTTCCCGGGCCGGGAGCCGGAAGGTCATCGTCGTTACGAAGAGCGCCGCCGCGGAGAAGAACACCGCCAGGGTGATGATCAGCACGCGCATGACAAAGTCCCCGCGGGGTGTGACATAATACGGTCGCGCCGAAAGAAACGGCCGGCGGAGAGGTGAAGATGTGGATCTCGAGCAGCGAATTCGAAAAGCTGGTCGGCGAGGCCCTTGACGGGCTTCCCGCCAGGTTCGCCGAAGCCGTCGAAAATGTTTCTGTCACAATAGAAGATGAGCCCTCCGCTGAGGACCTGGAAGCTGTCGGCCTCGACCCCCGGCAAGACACGCTCTTTGGCCTCTACCAGGGGGTAGCCCTTCCCGAGCGAGGGCTCGGGTACACTTCCCTCCCCGACAGGATTGTCGTCTACCGCCTCCCCGTTCTCGAGGCCTGCGACAGCCGGGAGCAGATCGTCGAGGAGGTGCGCGTGACGGTCCGGCACGAGCTCGGACACTACTTCGGGCTCGACGAGGACGAGCTTCCGCCATGATTCCCTGAGAGGGGATTGTTTGCGCACGTCCTTAACTAATACCCCCTGAGCCGGGGAAGTGTCAAGGATGGCCACTGCCCGCGGCCGGGCTGCCCCTTCCCCTGGTCAATCAGGCCGGGGCGCCGCCAGGGCACGGACCTTCTTTTCCAGCCCCTCGGGCTGAATTCCGAGTTCATGCATGAGACTCCCCCATGTTGTTCTTCCCGACTTCACGTCCCGCAGGATGGCTGCCGCCGGCTTTCCTGACCACCGCGACAGAAGGGACGCCGTCACGATCTCAGCCGCGGCGGCCCGGCCGGCCAGCATGGCATCCAGTTCCGACCAGGGGATTCCGAGATGCATGGCCACCACTTCACCGGCCGCGGCGGCGGAGAGGTCGGCGCTGCCTCCGCCGTCTTCGAGGAGCCCCAGGAACCTGGTGCCGAGGGCGGTGAGGGCCCCCTCCCGGCTCTCGAACGCTTCCTTCCAGGAAGCCGCTCTTTCCCGGGAAGCCATGAGACTGCCGGGCTGAAGGCGCAGAGCCGAGGAGGCGTAGTGAGCTATCCAGAGATCGTCCCCGGAGACGCCCTTCATCTTGGCCTGAACGACGGCTTTCTTCGGGATGCCGAAAACAGCGGCGAACAAGGAGTTCTGCGAGGTCGCCAGGATGTAGGGATCCGCCTTGGCGGGGCGGTCGGGGTCGAAGGTGCGGTCCCGGAAACAGTGGCAGGCAACGGGGGCGGCGGCAAGGCTTTCCTTCCCGAGGAAGAGGAGGGCCAGGAGTGCCGCCGCGAGGAAGCGCCGCCGTCGGGGGAAGCGCGGAAATATGCTCAAGGGGATCCGCTCCTCTTTCAGGGGCCGGTTTTTTCCGGGAAGCGGGGAGGGGGAAGCTCGTGAAAGACATAATCCTGGTGGGTGGCGTAGGAGGCCGCTTTCCCCGCTTCCGACTCGGCGCCGTCACTGAGGTCTGTGCCGTCGGCCCGGCCCATCCTCCCCGACCCTTTCCTTCCGGATCCCGCCTCGCCGGGGATCCCCTTCTTCATGGAACCGAAAAAACGGCCGCCTCCCATAATCGTCTGCTGGATCTCTTCCGCCTGCTCGTGGAGGGGGCGCGAGTAGGCGAGCTCATAAATGCGCGGCTCGGCGCTCTCCCCCTTGCGGTGAAGACGCATGTACAGCGGTTTGCGCCTGGCCGTCCGCGGGTCGAGGTCGACGGCCCAGACGTAGACCGCCCCGGGACTGCCGGTCTTCTTGTTTGGTTCCGCCGTGTGGATCCACTTGATCTCGAACCGGGGGGGCATATCGGTTTGGACGGGCCATCCCTGAAGAGTGGCCAGGGATCTCCAGAGGACGATGCTGAAGGTGACGGTGAGAAGGACCACGGCTGCCTTCAGCCACCAGTGCCCCCTGGCGGAGATGAGAATCCAGAGGGTGATGGCGGCGACTGTTGCGAACGCCAGGGGGATGCCGAAAGTGTCAGTCCCCATACTGGTTGTAGATGTATTCGCCTTCGTCGTGGGGAGTCGCCCGGGCCAGCTCCTTGAAAAGGGTGCTGGTGTCGGTGACGGCTCCGCTCTCGTCGATGACGAAGCGAAAGACGGTTTTCTCGTCCGCCGTCTTCTCGAGAACGACCTCCCCGGCGGTGACGAGCGTGACCTGGGGATTGAGCTTCTCCAGTTTCACCGTGACCGGCGTAGGGACGGCAGTGTTTCTGTCGAAGTACATGTGGACGTTGACGACGTACTCACCGGGAATGATGCCGCGGATGGTGACGATCTCCTTGTTTTCCTTGACGGTGTACACCTTCCCGTCGGCGGTCCGTATGGTGTCGCTCCGCTTGCCCAGATCGTCGCGGTCAAGGTGCATGAGCCCCTCTTCCCTGCGGTTGAAGAAGACTATGTTCCCCATCGGGTCTTCCACGTAGGTGTCGACGTCGTCGTCGGAGTCCTCCGGCCACGTGGAGGTGATCATGAATTCCGCGCTGGCCCTGATCTTGCGGTCCTCGTCGATCTTCCTGCTCATGAGGAGAAAGGAGATGGAAAAGAGGACGACGAAGCAGCACAGGATGTTGAAGATGAGGTCGAAGAACGCCGTCGAGGAGCCGTAGTCCCTCCTCATGGCAGCATTTGTCTTCGGGTATGTCCGAGGTTGAAGTACTGCAGCTTCAGGAGAATGCTGCAGACCAGGCCGACCAGGGTCGTGTACAGGGCGGTGGAGACTCCGTAGACCATTTCGCTTATGAGCCTCTGCACTGAAGCCACCTCGGTGATGTTGACCCCGATGAAACCCGTAAGGGCCCAGATCATTCCGATGACCGTTCCGATCATGCCCACGCTGGTGAAGAAGCCTGCGGCGAACCACCCGACCTCCTCCAGGTTGGTTATCTGCTCAATGGTCCGCCGGTCTTCCTCGTCTATCCCCCCCCCATCCGGTCCCCCGTCGAGAAGGCCGCTCAGAGTGAAGGTCTTCATCCCGCACCAGGCGGACATGCCGACGAAACCGGCAAGGATCGCGAAGCTGAGTTTGGTTCGGTCCTTGTCGTAGATCTCGCCGAAGACGCCGAAGCGATGGACGAAATACGATCCCGTCCCGATGAGAGAAACGATGAGCAGCCAGCGGAGAAAAAGTGTGTGCTTCAGCATGTCGGCAAGCCCTCACCTCACCCGCATCCGGGCTACTCGGGAAGGTACTGCAAGGCCCCTCTGGCACGGGGGAGCTTCATCTCGATCAGCCTCTTCCACTCCCCGATCCTGCCCTCCTCGAAGTCGTCGGCATGGGCGATGATGTTCCCCTTCTCGTCCACGAAGTAGGTCGTCGGCATCCTGCCGCGGCCGAAGACGCGGCTGAGGGGAAAATCCCTGTCGAGGACGATCGGGAACGACGGAGCAGGGTACCGGGCGGCATACCTCTTCAACAGCGCCTCCGTCCCCTTGGCGTCGAGGTCCCCGGCGGCGACGGCCAGGATTCTTACGGGCAGCCCGATATCCGTTGTCCTCAGGGAAAGCTGGTCGAGAAAAAGCATCTCCTCGATGCAGGGCCGGCAGGGATCGCTCCAGAAAAAGATGATGGTTATCTCCTCGTCCTCCGAAGACCAGAGGAGCCGGTGCTCCTTTCCGCTCATGTCGGTGACATTCAAGGGAGGGGCTTTGTCACCGGCAAAAAGGAGTGGACGGTCCACCGGATCTTCTTCCGGTTCCGCCGCGTCACGGCCCGGGACGGGACTTTCAGCGAGAGTCCCCGGGGGGAGGCTGAGAAAGTGCCCCAGTTTTTCACTCAAGGCAGCCTCCGTCCTCTCGTCGAAGCCCTTGCGGTGATCGATGATGATACCGTGCCGCTCGACGAGGTAGGAGGCCGGCAGTTCGCTCACCCCGAAAGACCTCCGCAGGGCGCCCTCCGGGTCGGCGACCACCGGGAAGGGCAGGGGCGAGTAGATTGACTGGTACCTCTCCATGCCCGCGAGGACGGCCTCTCTTCCGAGGCCGCTCCCTTCGACGGCCAGGACCCGGAGTCCGAAATCAAAGGCCTTCCGGTAGGTGCGGTCCAGGTAGGTCAAGCCCAGCAGACCCGGTGCGGTCCGGACGTTGAAAAAGAAAAAGAGTGTGGCCCTGCTCTGCTCCTCGCCCCAGTCGCGGGAGTGTTCTTTTCCTTCGAGATCGGTGAACTGCAGGGGGGGGACATGGCTGCCGACCCGCAGGCTTTCGGCCTCTTCGGCCGCTGAAGACGGGGGCGCTGCCGCGGCGGTGAGTACCGCCAGCACGAGGAGCGTCGTGAGGGCCGGGGAGGTCGGCCGGGCCGTTCTGCTCACGGCGGCGCGTCCGTCGCCCCTTCGTCCCCGGTAGGCGCCTCTTCAGTCTGCTCGTCCGACGGGGGGGTGCTGTGGCAGCCGTTGGCGGCGAAACAGTCCGGGGGCTCCTGGAGCTCGCTGTGGCACCCGGCGCAGACGGGGGCGTTCCCTTCTCCCGTCGTGCGGTGGCTCTCGGCCCCTCCAGCCCAGCCGAACCGAGGATGGGGAGCGTCGATCTCGTGGCAGGGGGCGCACGAGACCTTGGCGGTTCCTCCCATGAAATCGGAACCGTGGCAGACCTGGCATCCCCCGAAACCGCCGGTGTCGGGGTCTTCCTTTGCCTTGGCGCCGTGCTGGTCCGGCGACGACCAGTCCGCCGGGTGTGACCCCCGATCTCCGTGGCAGAGACTGCCGTTGAAACAGCCCGGCAACTCGATCGCTTCCGGGTTCTCGTGGCACTCGGCGCAGACCGGGGCGTTCCGCTCGTTCACGTCGTGGTGGCTGCCGGGGCCGCGAAGCCACGGCCTTTCCGGGTGGGGGGCGGATACCCCGTGACAGGAGGCACAGGAGATCTTCGAGCTTCCTCCCCGGTAGTCGTTGCCATGACACGCCTGGCAGGACCCCATGCCGGAGGAAACCCCCGGGGTCGCTTTGGCGACCCGGCCGTGCTCGCTCTCCAGGGCCCATCCGGTGGTGTGCCTCTTTCCGACTCCGCTTTCGTGACAGCCTACACCCTCGTACTGCGTGGTGAAACAGCTCAGCTCGGAGACGCCGCCGCCCAGGTCCGTTCCGTGGCATTCCGGGCAGGTGCTGCCCTCGTCGAGAGCTGCCTGGCCGTGATTGGAGATCCAGTTGCCGGAGTGACCGACTCCGGGGTCGAAGATGGAGCCCCGGTCGGTCTCGGAGCAGGCCGACGTGAACAGGAGGGCCCCCGCCGCCAGCAGCCAAATCGTTCTCCCCGTCGTCAGCATCATTCCCTTGCTCGCAGGAAGCGGATGCCGTTGAGGCTCAGGTCCCTGATGTCGAGGTCGGCGGCGAGAACTGTCCGTCCGCCCACGTCTCCCCGGACGGAGACTCTCCTGCTCTTGCGTTTCTCCACAATGTCTTCTCGGCGGCTGTCGCCGCAGTTGCCAAAGAGGCGCCCACCTCCGGCCTGCTCCGTGCGCAACAGGTGAGGGAAACCGGGATGGCCGTCCTCGCCACCAGTTTCAAGTACCATTAGTCCCTCGCTGATGTCAACCTTGGAGAGGGTACGTTTCCCCGCCGGAGGGCAGCCCGAAGAGTCCGACGTGGATTAAAAAGAATGCTTTGAGCAGAT
>JAUWCW010000260.1 GCA_030609125.1 Candidatus Rokuibacteriota bacterium | reverse complement strand
GACGACGATGACCCTGTCCCGAGCCGCATCGTCCGTAAACCCGCCGGCCACGGTGATGGCCTTGATGACGGTCATCCCCCCCTCGAGCTTGTAGGCGTCCGGCTTCTTCACCTCCCCCGTGATGTAGAAGACCCCCGCCTCGGAGACGAAGATGCTGTCGCCGTCCATGATCGCCACGTCGAGGGACGTGTCCCCCTTTTCGATCAGCCTCTTCAGATCGACGACGACTACCTTCCCCTCAACTCCCGTCCTGTCCGGCTTCCTCTTGATGAAGGCCCTGTCCCCCGCTTCGGGCGCTAGTCCCCCCGTCTTCGAAAGCAGCTCGAGAAATGTCGTCTGCCCGTGCAGCTCGTAGAGCCCCGGCTTTTTCACCTTGCCCATGATCGTGGCCTTGCGGCTGCGGAACTCCTGAACGAAAACACCCAGTTGGGGATTGACGAGATACCCGTCCGCCAGACGCCCCGCCAGCTCGTCGGCTATCTGGGAAACGGTGAGACCCCCCACGCGGACCTGGCCGATGAGGGGAAACGATATCGTCCCGCCCCCCTCGACACGCACGATCGTTTCCAGGTCGGGGTGATCGTAGACGGTGATCTTGAGAATGTCCCCCTTGCCGACGACGTAGTCCTCCGCCGCCGGGGACGGGCCGGCACAGATGGCCGCGGCGAGAAGCACCGCCAGAAAGATTGCGCCGACGTTCTTTATCATGATTCTAAACTACTCTTGCTATACAAAAAAAACGGCCACGAATATGTATGCTCCCTGATGCGCACTCACCACCTTCTCAACCATTTATGGTAAAAGGTTACGCATGGATTGTCAATCTGTTTCCATCAATAGTTCCCTGCAATTTTCAAGACTTATACTGTCAACCGGTGCGCGTTTCCGGCCGGTGCAGGATGTTCCGCCCGCACTGAAGGAGAAGGCGAACCGCCGGACAAAACGGGGTTGCCGACACACGACCGAGAGGAACTTTCGGGGACGGCAGATCGGCGATCAGGGGAAAGCGAAGGGGCTGATAACGCTTCCCTGCTTCGCGGAGACAAGGGGATCGGTGACGGGGAGTGCGAGGTCCACCACGGGCAGGGGACCGCCTTCGGGCTGGAAATAACAGAGGTTGAGCTGCATCTCCGGGAGGCTGAGAATGCCGGCCACCGCGGCCGCCTCGGCCCCGGCATCGACGGCACACCGGGAAATGACCTCGCTCGAAGCGCCGGCGGCAACGGCACCGGCGACGACCTGCTCCAGGTCCCCGCCCCCATCGATGGCGCAGCGCACCACCTGGCAGGCCTTGTGGCCCAGCACGATGGCGGTTCTCACCACGACTTTGTCATCGACACCGTCGGCAATGGTGTTCTTGACGGCCGTGCAGATGTTGTTTGCCTTGGCCTGCTGGAGAGCCGGCAGGTTCCCGGCGGGCCCAGCAGCCTGCACGGTGGAGGCAAGAAAGACGAGCACCGCTGCGGCTGCAAATCTCTGCAATTTCCAAGTCATAAGCATGTTCCTTCGCCTGTAAGGCTACGTCTTCCATGCCCTTGTGTCAAGCAGCAGGTGAGCCTGCGAAGGAAGGAACGGCGTCGGCCGGGAAGGTGTCGGAAGAACTACCGCTGCCGGGAGTCCCTGGCACAGCGGAAGCCCATGTTCAGGCCCCGCTCCTCGGGGAGGCGCCAGTAGCGGACCGTCACTTTCATGAGCGGCTCCGTATCGGTCCAGGAGCCGCCGCGCAGCACCTTGAAGTCCCCGAATGCCGCCCCCCTGGGGTCCACCCTCTCGGGAGAGATCATTTCCTGTTCTTCCCACCGAGAGGCGAAGGGGGTGTTCTCTTTGCCCAGGAGCCGTGCGGCGACCTCGCCGCTCCTGTCCACGTCGGGGCAGTAGTTGCAGTAGTTCTGGCGGTACCAGTCGCTGACCCACTCCCAGACGTTGCCGGCCATATTGACGGCCCCGTAGTAGGACGCTCCGGCGGGGAGCGTGTCGACCGGAGTGAGCACGCCCCGCCCCTCACCACTCCAGGTCTGGTCATACCGTGCCAGTTTCTCGTCGGGAGGGTTGTTTCCCCACGGATAGATCCTCACGTCCTCGCCCCTGGCCGCCTTCTCCCACTCCGCTTCGGTGGGAAGGCGCTTGTCCGCCCACCGGCAGTAGGAGGCCGCACCGTACCAGGTCAGGTTGTTGGCCGGATAGGCGTCATAGCCTTTCCGGGGGGCATAGCTGCCGTCGTCCCCCTCCACAACGGTGGAGTGTCTTCCGGCGGAGAAGAAGGGGTCGTTCGCGTTTCCTCTCGCGTTCAGAAAGTCGGCGAACTCCCGGGCGGAGACCTCGTAGCGGTCGATCAGATACTCGCTGACGAAGACCTCGTGCGCCGGCCTCTCGCTGACCTCGCCGTCGTCGGAGCCCATGGTGAACGCGCCCTGCTCTACGAGGACCATGCCGTCGATGATGACGGGATCGGAGACGGCGGCCTGCCGCTGGGCGGCACAGGAGAGCAAGGTGAAGGAAGCAAGAGCCGAACCGATGAAAAAAACTACTCTTTTCATAGTACAGGAATTGTAATATGGGGGTTCAGGGTAAGTCAACACGGTCGCGTTTTCTCCTCACCCCTGCCAGCGTCTCCTCGATCGTCTTCCAGAACGGCCCCGAGGGGCTGACCTCGAGCCGGTGACACGGAACGTCTCTCACGAGCGAGGTGAGGTTGTCAAAGCGCTGCAGCCTCTGCTCCCGCGCCTTCTCCTCTTTTACCCCGCGCCCGCAGTTGAGGGGCCACGAGGCCTGCTCCGCCGTTTCGACGAGCAGGCAGAGTGCCTCTGCTTTCCCGAGTCGGCGGCTGACCTCGCGGCTCCCCTTCTCGAGAAAGAAGATGCCGCGCAGGGCCGCCGAGTGCTGGATGTCCCAGCTCTTCACGCCACCCTCGGGGGGAACGTCCCCAGCGGTCGGCCAGGGGTGGGCCCGCCACGCACCGCCCGTGTCCCGGAGCAGCAGGGTCGTGTCGTCGCATAGGGAGCGCCAGGGAGGGCGCAGCCTCCGACTCGCCGTCGTCTTGCCCGCCTCGCTCTTTCCGGCAAGGACCACCCCGTCCCCGTCGAGTTCGGCGAGGGCCCCGTGAACCAGTGCGCCTCCGCGGGCCTGGACGTCACGGACAAGGCGGAAGAGGACGAGCAGCGCCTGCTGGCCCAGGTCTCTTCTGTCAACCTCGGGACCGATGGTGAAGACCGCTCCCGCCTCGCTTGCCGGCAATTCTTCACGGGAATCCTCGAAGACCGTGAGCGTGGGTTCGCGGTCGGCGAGAGGCAGGGCGCGGGTTATCCGGGCAAGGCAGGAAACGACTCGGGCGGAGCAGGGATCACCTCCGGCTACGGCCCAGCGGCTGCCGTCAGCCAGGGTCAGGAGCGCGCCGTCACCGCCGCTTCCCTCTTTCCTGTTCACGGGCTCTTCACCCGCTGCAGCCCCCGCCGGGCCCTCTCGCTGCCGGGGTTGATGAGCAGGGCCGCCTGGTACTCCTCGGCCGCCCGGTAGGTGTTTCCGACCTTCTCGTAGAGGGCCGCCGCACCCTCGCGGACCGAGGCGCTGTCCGGCACGGCTCCGATCGCTTCCCGCATGACCATGAGGGCCTCGTCGTATCTTCCCCGCTGGCGGTAGAAGCCGCTGACGGTGAAGTAAAAGCGCGGCTGGATCCTTTCCTCGCGGTCCGCGTGGCGCAGGCCTTCCCGGTAGGCCTCTTCGGCCA
>JAUWCW010000323.1 GCA_030609125.1 Candidatus Rokuibacteriota bacterium | reverse complement strand
CTCACGGATTCTCTGACCCACGGGGACCTCCTCTTCCCGGGTGATTTCGTACCCCGCGCGGCAATGCCCCGCGATCAGCGCCAGGGCCTTCTCCCGGCCGGATACGGAATTGGACGAGACCGCCACGACTCCTCCCCCGGGAAGTACGACAATCTGCCGTGCGCTTCCTCCACAGCCGAAAAGAGCGGGGAGCAACAAGGCCATGAGGATTCCTCTGACGGCTCCGAGCCTCATCCTTCCCTCCCCCTTACTCTTTTTCCGAAGTCGCATTATTATATTATACATGAGCGAGAGCAGCATCTGAGGGCACGATGACCGGGACACCTTCACCGAATCAGATCATTGCCGAACGCCTCCGGGAGGGCGCCGACCTTCTCGAGCAGCAGAAGGCGAATCCCTTCCGTGTGAGCGCTTACCGCCGCGCCGCCGATGAAATAGCAGCCCTAGCCAGGGACCTGCCGGAGCTGCTCTCCACTGAAGGGCCCGAGGGTCTCATCGCCCTCCCCGCGATAGGCAAGGGGATCGCCGCTGTCATCGCGGAAATTCTCGAAACGGGCAGGTGGAATCAGCTGGAGCGCCTCCGCGGCACCCTCGAACCGGAAAAAGTCTTCCAGGCGGTTCCCGGCCTCGGACCCCGCCTCGCCAGGGAAATACACGATACGCTGCACGTGGACACCCTGGAGGCCCTTGAGGCGGCGGCCCATGCGGGACGCCTTGAATCGGTTCCGGGCATCGGTTCCCGCCGCGCCGCCTCGATCAGGGCGTCCCTGGGGACAATGCTCGGAAGGGTGCGCCGCCAGCCTCTCCCCCCCCGCCTGGGCCCGGGGGCCGGCCTCCTCCTCGACGTGGACGCCGAGTATCTCCGGAGGGCCTCCGAAGGCACTCTCAGCCTCATCACACCGAAGCGTTTCAATCCTGACGGCGCCCTCCGCCTGCCCATCCTGCACTCCACCCGCGGCACGTGGCACTTCACGGCTCTTTTTTCCAACACGGCCCTGGCTCACGAGCTCGGGCGGACGCGGGAGTGGGTCGTGATCTACTTCTACGACGATGACCACCGCGAAGGACAGCATACGGTCGTCACCGAGACGAGAGGGTCTCTCATAGGCAGAAGAGTAGTCAGGGGGCTTGAGTCGGAGTGCCGGGAGCACTACCTGAAGACCGGCGATACTCCCTGAAAAGCGCCAATTCGTTCCGTATCCGCAACGGCCGGTACCAAGTTGCGCTCTCAAAGGCTATAATCAGAAAATGGTGGTGCAATGACTCCAAAAACGAGGCTGATCGCGCTGTCCAACAGGCTGCCCGTGGTAGCGCAGAGAAAAGACGACTCCTGGACGGTCAGTCCGGGTACGGGCGGACTCGTCACTGCCCTGGCGCCCGTGTTGAAGAACCGCGGCGGGATCTGGATCGGCTGGCCCGGGGCCCACGGCGGCGAGGAGCTCTCTAGAGTCATCTCGACTTCCTCCAGTGACGTTGGCTACACCCTGGTTCCGGTTCTTCTCAACCGTCGGGAGATTTCCGACTACTATGACGGTTTTTCGAACCAGATAGCCTGGCCCCTCTTCCATGAGCTGCACACATACTGCCATTTTGATCCCAAATACTGGTACGCCTACCAGATAGCCAACCGCAAGTTCGCCCAGGCCGTTGCCCGGTGCACTACCGCGCAGGATTACATCTGGGTCCACGACTATCACCTCATCGGTGTCGGCCAGGCCCTCCGGGAGATGAACGTCACTCGACGGACGGGCTTCTTCCTTCACGTCCCCTTTCCTCCCATGAACACCTTCGTCAAACTTCCCTGGCGCGCACAGCTCCTGCAATCCATGCTCGAATACGACCTCGTCGGCTTTCAGACCATGGGAGACCGCCGCAATTTCATCGACTGTCTCCAGCGTCTTTTGCCGGGAGTCCGCGCCAGCGGCCGCGGCCCCGTCATCACGGTCACCTATGAGGGCCGGTCCGTCCGGGTCGGAACGTTTCCCATAAGCATCGACTACGAGGGGTTTCTCAAGCGAGCCTCCTCCCCGGAGGTGGAGCGCGGCGCCCAGATGATCAGAGAGCGCTTCCGCGGCCAGAAGATCATCCTCGGCCTCGACCGGATGGATTACACGAAAGGGCTCAAGGAGCGTCTTTACGCCCTCAGGAACGCCCTGACGAGATACCCTGAAACGAGGAGGCAGCTCACCCTGATCCAGGTCCTGGTGCCCAGCCGCCGATCGATCGCGGAGTACAGGAGCCTCAAGGCGCGCATCGACCGCCTCATCGGCGAGATCAACGGTCAGTTTTCACGCATGGACTGGGCCCCCATCCAGTACCACTATCGAACTCTCTCCGACGGCGAGCTCCTGAGCTACTACCGCGCCGCCGACATCGCCCTCATCACGCCCCTCAAGGACGGCATGAACCTGGTGGCAAAGGAGTATTGCGCCTGCACCGTCGGAAACGAGGGCATCCTCATCCTGAGCGAGTTCGCGGGAGCGGCGGCCCAGTTCCAAAACAGCGCTCTCATGGTCAACCCTTATGACCGCGAGGGGGTGGCCGACGCCATTCACACCGCCTTCACGATGGAGCGATCGGAGAAAAGGAGGCGGATGCGGAAGCTCAGGGAATCGGTGCGCAGGCAGAACATCTTCTGGTGGGTGGAGTCGTTCCTGCAAGCGGCCTTTGCGAAACACCTGGACGATTTCCCTCCCGTCGAAGAGTACGTTCCAGACATGTCCACCGGCAGCGACTGACGGGGGATTACCCTTCCCCGCCGGTTTATCGCAATACCGTATGCCCGCCGCCGCCGGCGGCGACTTCGACCTTCATTCCGTCCCGGGCGAGCAGGATGTCGCCCCCGTAGCGCCTCCGGGCCGGCGTCATAAGATCGGACGCCGCGGCGGCGGGGTAAAAGTGCGTGAGCAGCAGGCGCCGGGCGCCGGCCTTTTCCGCCACGGCCGCAGCCTGCCCGGGGGTCATATGCCCTTCGGCGGGCGCCCCTTCCGGAAAGGAGCATTCCAGTACCAGCAGGTCGGCCC
>JAUWCW010000375.1 GCA_030609125.1 Candidatus Rokuibacteriota bacterium | reverse complement strand
GCTTGCGCTTTATCTTGTGTTCCCGGATGAGACCCTGGAGGGTGTCCACGATGGCGCCGGCGTCCATGATGGCGCCGTCGACGATGGCCTGGGGCGGGATGGTTCCGACGGCGAAGTTCTCGAGTTGAAAACCCTTGGAAGTTTCCTTGAGCTCCACGAGCTTGATGGAATTCGTGCCGACATCTACACCGACCACTTCTTTGGGCTTAAACAGTCTCATAGGTTTTCCCTGTTCGCGGCGACAGGCGCCGCTTCCCCTCCCTTACCTATGCCAGTGTTCGCGCGAAATGTATCAGCCGTTCACCGTGTTGTCAAGCAAAAAGAACACTCTCCAAACGAAAAAAATCAAGCCCCAATGCCCTGTTACCTTCATCATTTAAACAAATTTGTTCACACTGAGGGCGTAGGCTGAAGAATTCTTTGATCTTTGCACGAAAATCTCCTCCCCCCTCTTTCTTGCACTCATAGAATATCGCGGAAAACGGCGGCGGTGGCGGTGACGAGTGTCACAGTTGTCACAATCTCTCCGACGCGGCGAAGAGAGGCCGGAGAAGGGCCTCCCGGCGTACGTCAGGGCCGGAGGAAGAACGGAAAGGGCCGCTTCCGGCCATGGCCGCGGCGCAGCCTCCTGGCCCTCCGGAGCAGTCCTGCCCGCTCATAGATAGATGCCAGGTTGAGGGCGATGCGGCGCTCGCCGGGATCCTGCTCGTAGGCAAGAAGACCGAGCCGGGCGGCCCGGCGGAGACACCCGCCGGTCCTCGCCATCAGAAAACCGAGGGTGCTCCGGTAGAGGGCGCACCGGGGATCGAGGTGGACAGCACGCCTTGCCCGATGCAGGGCTCCCCTTTCGTTTCCGCCGTCAAGGTGCGCCTGGCACTGCCGGAAAGACTCCCGCGCCGCGCGGGACGCGCTACGGGAAACCCCGCTCCATGCCGGATGGCGCCAAAGGCCCACGAGCCGGTCATAGGAGCGGCGGCGGACGGAATCGGAGAGGGTCAGGTACGCCTCCTCCGCCCTGATGACATCCTTTTTGGCGGCCCTCCCCGTGCGCCCCCTCTCCCCCCAGAGCCACAGGGCCCTCTCCACGTCTTTGCGGGAGGCGTCAGGGGGGACACCAAGGTCGGTGTAGTACGTTCTCCTGGCCGGGCTCTCGCTCATACCTGGAGGCAAAGCAAATACCGTGCCTTCATTCCGAGGCTGCAGGCGCGGTGCCGGAAGAGCCGGAATTCGAGGTTTTCGGAGAGCAGGGAGGGGCTCTCGGCCGCGCACGGTGCCCTCTGTGGAGACAGGTCAGATTCGTCTCATGTCGCCGGCGGATACAGTATGACGCGGGTCAGATCCCTCGCTTCGCTCGGGATGACAAGCCGAAGAACTCGGGATGACATTAACGTGCCTCACAGATCGTATTCGCGTATCTTGGAGTAGAGGAGCTTGCGCGAAATACCGAGTGTCTGAGCCGCCCTGCTCTTGTTGCCCCCGTGGCGCCGCAAGGTCGCCTCCACAACGACCTTCTCGACATCCGCCAGCGGGCAGTCTCCCTCCAGGACCTGCGTCTTCGCCACCGCGGCGCGTGTCCCTTCCTGCAGGTGCGGGGGGAGATCTCTCTCCGAGAGCCTGTCGCCCATGGCGACCACAACCCCCCTCTCGATGATGTTCTCAAGCTGCCTGACATTTCCCGGCCAGTCGTACCGCACCAGCAGGTCCATGGCGCCCTCATCGATGCCGTGAATAACCTTTCCTTCCCTGCTCGCGAATTTTTCGAGAAAGGCCGCGGAGAGGAGGGGAACGTCCTCCTTTTTGTCCCGAAGGGGCGGCATCGTGATGCTGACCACGTTTATCCGGTAGTAGAGGTCCTCGCGAAACCGGCCGGCGCCGATCTGCTCCTCCAGGGAGTTGTTCGTGGCGGCAACCAATCTGAAGTCGGTCCCGATCCGTCGCGTTCCCCCCACCCGCTGGACTTCCTTCTCCTGCAGAACGCGCAGGAGCCTTACCTGAAGATCCGGAGAGCACTCCCCCATTTCGTCGAGGAAGATGGTGCCGCCGTCGGCGAGCTCGAACATCCCCGGCCTGGAAGTCACCGCCCCGGTGTAAGCCCCCTTCTCGTGGCCGAAGAGCTCGCTCTCCAGCAGGGCCGGAGGGAGGGCTCCGCAGTTGACACAGACAAACGGCCCTTCACGACGGGAACTGTGGCCGTGCAGGGCGCGGGCCGCCAGTTCCTTCCCCGTTCCGCTCTCACCCTGAACGAGCACCGCGGACTGTGAGCGTCCTACCACCTTGAGCCACTGATACAACTCGCGCATGGGCCGTGAACGCCCCATCAGCCCACCGTGGCTTTCGGCGCCTCTCAGCCTGCGGCGCAGCAGGGCGTTCTCCTCTTCCAGCATGCGGCTGTGAAGTGCGGCCCTCACCAGGGAACGCAGCTGCTCCACCTCGGGCGGTTTCGTCAGGTAGTGGAAGGCCCCTTCCTGAACGGCCTGGACCGCGGACTCCACGCTTCCGTAGCCTGTGAGAATGATA
>JAUWCW010000067.1 GCA_030609125.1 Candidatus Rokuibacteriota bacterium | reverse complement strand
GGATCTCGACACCGACCCGTAGGCGAAGACCGCCAGGTTGGCGCCATCCATCATGTACTCCTCCACCATGGTGAAGTACCTGGCGTTCCTGATCTCCTTGTTCTTGAACTTCTCCATCAGGGCCAGCACCTCCTCGGGGCGCGAGGTGGGAAAGCCGCTGGGGTCGTGGGTGAGACCGGTGACGTGGTAGCGGTATCCCTCCCCGAAGCTCGCCATGGGTGCGATGCCGGTGGTGGTGTGCTCGTAGTGATGGTACCACTCGGGCGGCACCGTCGGGCTGAGCCGGTCGATCACCTCCACGTCCCTCGCGTCGGGGAGGACCACTTTCTCATACATGTGGCCGATGACCTCGTCGGAGAGGAGGATGACCGGAACCCGGTACTTTTCCGAGAAGTTGAAGGCTTTCACGGTGAGGGAGAAACACTCGAGCACGGAGTTGGGCGCCAGAACGACCGAGGGGTAATCTCCGTGAGACCCGTACTTGGCCTGCATGATGTCGCCCTGAGAGGTTTTTGTGGGCAGACCCGTGCTCGGGCCGGCACGCATAACGTCCACGATCACACAGGGGACCTCCGCCATGGCGGCAAAGCCGATGTGCTCCTGCATCAGCGAAAACCCCGGGCCGCTGGTGGCGGTGAAGGCCTTGGCCCCCGCGAGAGAGGCGCCTATCACCGCACCGAGGCTGGCGATTTCGTCCTCCATCTGGATGAAGGTGCCCCCCTGCTTCGGCAACTCCCGCGCCATGAGCTCCATAACCTCCGTGCTGGGCGTTATGGGATAACCTGCGAAAAAAGAGACCCCCGAGGCCAGAGCCCCGTATCCCACCGCTTCGTTCCCCGATATGAGCCGGGGCGCACCGTCCTTCTTCACCATCGCCTAGTCCTTCTTCGGCTTCTCGCGTTTTTTCTCCACCTGGATGGCAAAGTCCGGGCAGTGCAGGACGCACTCCTGGCACCCCGTGCAGTCCTCGGGCCGGGTGATAAGGGGGCTTCCGAGAACGTCGGTGTCGAACACCTTCTCCTTGCAGAACTCCGCGCAGATCCCGCAGTCCTTGCACCACGACCGGTAGATGCTGATGTCGAACCCGGGCCGTTTTATTTTCGTCTCTTTCCCGACCTCACGGCTCCTTTCCCCGGCCTCGCCAGCCACCTGAGAGTCTGCCATTTCTCCGCCTCCCCGGGCCCGTCACACGACGGGCCTGTTCTGATCCACACAACAATCTATATTCCCGACATAATTTGTCAAGAACTATTGCTCCCGCACTTCTTTCTTTGATGCGAATCCTCGCCGGGGGAAGACCTGCCCGGGACGGCGTCGGGCGCACGAAACCCTGTCGGGCAAATCAAAGGGCCGGGCCTTCAGTTCGGATAGTGCTGCGAGCGCAGAACTTTGCCCAGCTTCTGCTGAACTTCGATGTGGTCCACATCGACCAGCTGGCACCAGTAGATGAACCCGTCACTGCCGCCGCAGATCCAGTCGATGGCCTCCTTCTTGAGGAGACTGTAGTCCGCCCTCGTGGTTTCCTTGATGACGAAAAGGTCGATGATCGCTTCGTGCCAGGCCTGTCTCAGCACGGCCGCCGCCAAGCTCTTTTCCGAGCCGGAGTAAACCTGCTGTGAGGGGCTTGGGGTATCATGGGAAAGGACTTTGGATCTCATTTTTTAATAATACCATAGGAAACAGCGATTTTTCAGCAAAATTCCGAGAGTTTACGGCCCGCAGCCGCATTCGCGCGAAGATGAGGGCTTGACGTGGAAATAAAAATGTGGTTATCTATTCGGATCTGCTGAACAATCCCGGCTGACGCCGGTTCAGAAAGGGGCAATTACTGTGGAAGTCAAAGTTTTCGGGGACAACGTTGAAAAGGCGTTGAGGATATTCAAACGCCAGCTTCAGAAGGAAGGCGTCTTCCGCGACGTCAAGCGGCGGGCGCATTTCGAGAAGCCCTCGGAGAAGCGCAAGCGCAAGCAGCGTGAGGCGAAAAGAACGCGGATGAAAGCCCTGCGCTCCCGAAGGTAGCAGGGAAAGGTCACCGGGCCCGCATCACCCGGTCAAGAATCTCAGCCTCTTCCTCGGTGCCGATGAAGGCATCGTCGTAGTTGATAAAGGTCTTCGGTATTGCGCTCACCCTGTGTTTCCTGGTGATCCGCGGGAAGGTCTGAATGTCGATGATTTCCGCTCTGACCCTGTCGCTCCCGATTGCCATCCCGTAGGCCACCCGGGCCACCTCGGGGCAGTACTTTCAGGTATCCGCAACAAAGACCGTTATGGTTACCGGCTTTTCCAGCCCTCCGAGTGCGTCCATGGTCTCCGGCGCCAGTTCCGGTTCCCCTTCCGCCGCGCGCCGCACGGCATTCACGAACGTCTCGAACTCGTAGCCGAGGGGAAGCCCGTAGTAGCGTATGCCGGTATCGGCGGAGCCCAGCAGGGCGACTGCCGGCACCTTGTCAACGCCCAGTTCCTCCGCCCGGCTGTTCTCGGCAGAGAGGGAGAGAACCTCGAGGCTCACCTTCGGCGAACAGGAGGCGATCTCTCTCATGAGGACCTCCGCCTCGCCGCACTCCTTGCAGTCTTTCTCCTCCGTGAAGAGCACCAGGCGCGCCTCGCCCTGCAGGTCCTGCAGGGCGGACCGTGCAGCACTCAGTTCCTTCTCCCCGAGCACATGCCTTTCGCCCTTGTCCCCTCCGCGGTGAAAGAAGGCGAAGAGTCTCTCTTCCCCGGCAGCGGCCGGCGGCGCGAAAGCGAGAGACAGGGCGAGAAGCGAGGGCACGATGCCCGTGCCGGCAACGATCCGCTCGAGAGACATGGCCCCTAGCCTGGATATTTCATGAACTTCGTTGCGAGAGCGTGGAGATTACGTAAGATCAAGGGCTTTGCACGGTTGAGCGGGTGAAGCGGTGCTGAAGCACCGCGAGGTCGTGAGACAAGAAAATACCTTGAGATTGCGTGATATCCGCGCTCGCAGCAGATGGCTCATGAAATTTCCGGGCTAGCCGTTGCGCCTTTCAAACTCCTTCATGAAGGCGAGGAGGGCGTCGACGCCCTCCTCGGGCATGGCGTTGTAAATGCTGGCCCGCATGCCGCCCACGGAACGGTGTCCCTTGAGCGTGACCAGCCCCTCTCCGGCGGCCTCCCTGAGAAAGCCCGCATCGAGTTCCGGTTTCGCAAGGGTGAAGGGAACGTTCATCCAGGAGCGGGACACCAACTCGACGGGATTGCTGTAGAACCCCGACGAGTCGATGGCCTCGTAGAGCTTCTTCGCCTTGCGCCCGTTGACCTCCGCCATGGCCGAAAGCCCGCCGTTGCGCTTCAGCCAGTCGAAGACCAGCCCCGCGACATACCAGGGGTAGGTGGGCGGCGTGTTGTACATGGAGCCGCTGTCGGCGTGGGTCTTGTAGTCAAACATTGCCGGCGTGCCCTCCGGAGCGCGACCGAGAAGGTCTTCACGGACTATCACCACCGCTATGCCGGCGGGCCCGATGTTCTTCTGCGCCCCGGCATAGATGAGGCCGAAGCGGGAGACGTCCAAGGGCCGGGAAAGGATGGTGGAGGAAAAGTCCGCCACCAGCGGCACCGAGCCAGTGTCGGGGACGTAGGGAAACTCCACGCCCCCGATCGTCTCATTCGGGGTGTAGTGAACATAGGCTGCCTCGGGGTTCAGCCTCAGCTCCCCCTGCGCCGGAGCCCGGGCGAAACCACCCGTCTCCGACGAGGCCGCAATCCCCACCTCGCAGAACCGGCCGGCCTCCTTGATGGCCTTTTTCGACCACGCGCCGGTGTTGATGTAGTCGGCGCTCTTTTTCCCCGCCAGAAGGTTCATGGGGATCATGGCAAACTGGGCGGACGCGCCTCCCTGCAGAAAGAGCACCTTGTACCCGGACGGTATCTCCATGAGCTCCCGCAGGTCCTGCTCGGCCTTTTCCGCTATGGAGACGAACTCCCTGCCGCGGTGGCTCATCTCCATCACGGACATGCCGGAACCGCGCCAGTCCAGCATCTCGTTCTGCGCCCTCTCCAGGACCTCCTGCGGGATCGCCGCCGGCCCCGCGCTGAAATTGAAAACTCGACCCATGAATCCGCTCTCCTCCGAGATTTGAAAGGTTACGACGGGATTGCCTGCAGCCCGCCGGGATGCTCACGATAAGTATTGTCCGCATGGGCCGCGGGTTGTCAACCACCCGGCCGCTGCTGCCCTTCGTTGGAAAAGGCACCACGGGAGGTAGAATAGACGATAAGTGATGGAAGGTGGGGTGCCCGGGCGCAACGGGCTGCCCGGGAGGAGGGGCAGCTTCTGACTCTTACATGCAGGACGTTTGGTTCTTCTCCGGCGAGGGAACAGTTGCAGTTTCTACCAGCAGGCCTTCTTGTCGCGTTTAGCGCTGCGAGATCCCCGGCGGCTGCCTTTGCCGGATTTGCGCCCGCCGCCATACCCGCCGCCGCCTGATGGCCCGCCGGGATAGCCTCCCGGACCGCGGCTTTCTCGCGGACGTGCTTCGTTCACAACCAGTTTCCTGCCCTCGAACTCGTAATCGTTGAACTGTTCGACCGCCCGGCCCGCCTCTTCCCGGGAGGACATCTCCACGAAGGCGAATCCCCGGGACTTCCCCGTGAACTTGTCGAGCATCAGCTCACAGCTGGTCACCGTCCCGGACTGGTCAAAGAGCGAACGCAGGCCCTCTTCCATGGTAGTGTAGGACAGATTTCCGACATACAGTTTCACAGTCAATTCACACCTCGCTCTTCAGCATGCGCTGTTGTCATTTTGCCACACACAGGAAAAGAGCCATGCCCCGCGGGATGCCGGGCATGGCTCTTCCAAACATAAGATCTTAGAGGACGGTCACGTTTTCAGCGGCCGGCCCTTTGGTGCCCTGGACGACATCGAACTCGACACGTGCCCCCTCATCAAGAGACTTGAAGCCTTCTCCCTTGATTGCGGAATGGTGAACGAAAACGTCGCCCCCCTCATCCTGAGTGATAAAACCAAAACCCTTGTCCGCATTAAACCACTTCACTGTTCCCTGTGCCACTTTCACTGCTCCTTTGCGCTTTGTTCCCCCAGGGGAACTACTTCATTGAAAGACCCGGATAACCACCGGCCGCCCGGGTTGGCAGTCTGTCCGCTTACAGTCCAAAAAAAGAGCCGCACAGCCATTTGAGAGGATTGTGCGGCTTATCTTCTGTACTATTCTCGTCTGCGAACAGATACTGCACAATTAATCTCTTGAAATATAAACGAATGTTCAGGGAAAAGCAACTTCTTTCTCGACTGCACCATCAAGCAACCGAGGAAGAGGCCCGGGAGGACTGGTCATTATATTTTTGACGTAATCGCCCGGAGGTATTATGATGATACCTGTTCTCGTCCACTGGTTCCTTCAAGTCCCTCGGGGCCTGCCAGAGGCTGCCGGGACTTTTTCCCGCCGGCTTTGACCGTGCGGAATGCAAAAAAGGTAGCGAGTAAGGAGAAACGTGTACAACAGAAAAAACGAGGCGCGGGAAGAACGGTTGCGGCAGAAGCTTGACGCAGGGTTGATGTCCGATCGTTTTCCCGAGGTGGCAAACATTGTCGTCAGGATGAAATACGTCAAGGAAGGGACTACTTCACTGCTGAGGACCTTGAATTTCTATCCCGGGAGTCATGCCTTCTTCAGAATGAGCTGCCTGGGCGAGGGGTGTGTTGATGGCGGGCTCGACCTGACGCGGGTCATAACCATGATGATCCGGAATCATAAGACATCGGCCAAAGGTGAGCTCCGCTGTGAAAACAAGGATCCCTCCGCCGTACATGCGGACATGGCCTACGAAGTCTCTATGAAATACGCTTGAGATCTCCGGCTTTCGTGCCGGGGTCAGGCGACTTGACTTTGGGGCCGTCCGCTGCGCTCGTTCTTCCGTGGGTAACGACGGGGCCGCTGCGAAACTGCCCCCCGGGGACGCTTCCCGGCCGCCGCACCGTTCCTGCCGGCCTGGGTTTCCACTGTGCTCGCGAAGCCTTCCATGTCGCGGCGGGGAATCAGTTCGCCGAGCACCCGTTCAATGGCGCTAATCATGGAGCGGTCCTCGTTCGTTGCAAAGGTGAAGGCGTCACCGGTCTTTTCAACGCGGCCCGTGCGGCCGATGCGGTGCGTGTAGGCCTCGACGGTGTCGGGAACGTCGTAGTTGATGACGTGCGAGACCTGCGACACATCGATGCCGCGCGAGGCGATATCCGTAGCAACCATGATCGTGTACCGCCCGCTGCGGAAGCCCTCGATGGCGCGCTGCCTCTGGTTCTGCGAGAGATTACCCTGCAGGGACGTCGCCGGGTGCCCGGCCTTTTCGAGCTGCCGCGCCACTCTGCGCGCACGGTGCTTCGTGCGGGTGAAGACGATGACCGACTCCGTCTCGCTGCGGCGGAGGATCTCCATAAGCAGGCCGCTCTTACGGCTCTCCGCAACAGGATAGAGCGCATGGGACACCGAGCTCGCCGGCGCCAGGGCTCCGGCCTGAACGGTCTCGGGCGAGCGAAGGATCTTCTCAGTCAGGCGGCGGATCTCCTGAGGCATAGTGGCCGAGAAAAGCATGG
Source organism: Candidatus Rokuibacteriota bacterium (assembly GCA_030609125.1). GTDB lineage: Bacteria > JAUVQV01 > JAUVQV01 > JAUVQV01 > JAUVQV01 > JAUWCW01. Next base: position 2,271 of record JAUWCW010000067.1, on the reverse strand, counting down.
TCTGCCGCCTGCGCGGGAGGACATTCAGGATCTTCTTGATATCGGGGAGGAATCCCATGTCGAACATGCGGTCCGCCTCGTCCAGCACGAGGCAGTCGACGTGCGAGAGATCGACGGTTCCGCGGCCGATGTGATCGAGGAGTCGTCCCGGGCAGGCGACGACTATCTCCACCCCGCGCTCGAAGGTCTTGATCTGCCGGGCGATGTTGACGCCGCCGTAGACGGCCGTCGACCTGAGGGGAGTGTGGACGCCCAAGGTCTTGACTGCGTCGTTGATCTGGTCGGCGAGCTCACGCGTCGGAGCAAGAACGAGGACTCTGATGCGGCCCCGGGCCGACGTGAGGTGGCTCTGCAGGAAAGGCAGAGCGAACGCCGCCGTCTTGCCCGTTCCCGTCTGAGCGAGGCCCATGATGTCGCGGCCCTCGAGGGCCTTGGGAATCGCAAGTTTCTGAATTTCCGTGGGTTCCGTATAACCGACCTTTTCGATGGCGGTCAGAATACGTTTGTGAAGACCGAATGCGTTGAACTGCAAGAGTGCTCCTTCCGGTTGTTCGTGGGGAAAAGCCGCTTCTTTCGGGGAGGGACTAATCCATGATCTGGTGACTTGTTTGTTACGGGGGGAACATAAATCATCCTGGCCGGAAAAGCAACAGAAACTTTCAGCCTGCCCTTCCGGTCCGGCCTTTACCTTTCCGACAAATCCCCGGCCGGCTCACAGTGGCAGGATGCAGAATCCTGACATGATTCCCCGCTTACAGGACGTAAAGCAGGACAGCGAGCACGTGGCACACACTTCCGCCGATTACCCACAGGTGCCAGACGGCATGCATGTACGGAATGCTCTTGAGGAGATAGAAAATCGTGCCGGCGGTGTACGCAAGACCGCCCGCCACAAGCAGCCACAGTCCGCCTTGCGGCAGCGCCGCCGCCAACGGCTTCACGGCAAGGATGCCTATCCATCCCATGCCGATGAAGACAAGGGCCGAGAGCCACCGCGGGCGGTCCACCCAGAAAACTTCGGTCACAATGCCGGTGACGGCCAGCACCCACACGATACCGAGCAGCGTCCAGCCCACGGGGCCGCGGAGCGTAACGAGCGTGAAGGGCGTATACGATCCGGCGATGAGCAGGTAGATGCCCGCGTGATCGAAGACCTTGAAGATGCGTTTGGCCCTCAGTGACGTAAGCCCATGATAAAGAGTGGAGGCCAGATAGAGGAAGACAAGACTCGAGCCGAACGTGATGCTGCTCACCATGCGGAAGGAGTCCTCCGTCCGGCCGGCGAAGATCACAAGGAGCACCAGCGCGGCGATGCTGAGCGCGACGCCGATGCTGTGGGTGGCTGCGTTGGCTATCTCCTCACCGAGCGAGTAGGATTGTGCTTGCGCGCTTACACCTTCCACCGCTTTGCTCCCCATGAATAGACATTCCATCGATCCCGCAAAAACTCTTTACCGCCAGGGACGGGGAATGTCAATGCCGTCTGCCGGCAGCGGCTCCGGCTCCTCCCGGCTTCGAGATCACGGCGTGCTCGTGCGCCATTGCGACCGCCCCCGGATCGGCAAGCACCTGCGCGTCACCATCGGCACCGACAAGGAAATGAAAATCTAGGGCTTGGTTTCGTCGCTGTCCACCCGTCCGTCCACCAGCCTCACCACGCGGCGGGCGCGCGCCATCACACGCGGGTCGTGCGTGGAGAAAAGAAAAGTCACGTTGTGCTCCCTGTTGAGCCTCTCCATGATCTCAAGGAGGTTGTCGGCCGTCTCTGAATCGACGTTGGCCGTCGGCTCGTCGGCGAGCACGACCGCCGGCTGCGAGGCGATGGCCCGGGCGATCGCCACCCGCTGCTGCTGCCCCCCCGAGAGCTGGTCGGGACGGCGGTTCTCCATCCCCTCCAGGCCGACTTCCCTGAGGACGGCCATAACCTGGCCGCGCCGCTCCGTTTCCGGAACCCCCTGGAGGGACATGACGATCTCGGCATTCTCGTAAGCCGTCAGCACCGGCATCAGGTTGTAGGCCTGGAAAACGAACCCTATCCGGTCGCGCCTGATGCGGCTCAGGGCCTGGCGGTCCAAGGCGCCCAGGTCCCTGCCCTCCAGCAGGACCGTCCCCGACGTCGGTCTGTCCAAAGCGCCGATGAGGTTGAGGGCCGTCGTCTTGCCCGAGCCCGACGGGCCGCAGAGGGTGGTGAATTCCCCCGTGCCGATTGTCAGATCGAGGCCCCGAAGGGCATGAACATCAAGGTCTCCCTGGCGATAGTTCTTGGTGACT
>JAUWCW010000281.1 GCA_030609125.1 Candidatus Rokuibacteriota bacterium | reverse complement strand
GGCGCGGTCAGCGCCGGGGCGGCGGCTGGGGGGCCTTCTTCCAGAGGCCCTTTCCCTCCCTGCGGGCTTCTTTTTCAGCCCACCTGAAGTCGGGGGAAAACCGCCCTTCTCCGTACCGCGTCCAGAACCGGCTCCACCCCTGCCGGACCATCTCGACATTGACGTTTTTCCCCTCGAGGAAGACGTAGGCCAGCAGCCGTCCGTAATCATCTCTTTCGGGAAATCCAGGATTCTCGAAGACGAGATTCACGCTCCGCCCCTCCACCATTGCAACCAGGGCGTCTCTCGCTTCCCTATAGCCCCGCTCGTCCCTCTCGGGCGTGTCGATCCTCAGCAGCCGGACCCACTCCTTCGCCCCTTCGCGAACCACCCGCACCGTGTCCCCGTCGGCAACGAACACGACGGGATGCCCCACCGCCCTGGAGCCCATGGCGAAACTGCTCATGGGGAGCAGAATCAGGGCGGCCGCCGGAAGGAGCAGTCTCACAGCCTGCTCCGGATCCTGGCAAGGTACTCGCCGGCGATTCTCGCCTCGTCCTCCGCGTCTCCGGGTCCCTCCGCCGCTGAGGCCTGCTCGAAGCGAACGGCATCCTCGGGAAGCTCGGCGAGAAACCGTGACGGCTCGCAGACAACTTCCCTCGCCCACCTCGTTCTTTCCCCGGTGTAGGTGATGGTGAGAGATTCCATGGCGCGCGTCATCCCCACGTAAGCGAGACGGCGCTCCTCCTCCAGGCCGCCGGGAGCGAGGCAGGAGCGCTCGTGGGGAAAGAGCCCTTCCTCGAAGCCGGCGAGAAAAGCGTGTCGAAACTCGAGACCCTTGGCGGCGTGAACGGTCAGCAGCACCACCGAGTCGGCGGCGGGCTCCTCCGACTCGTCCTCCCGGCCGCTAAGGTTTGCTGCCGCCAGGTAGTCACCGAGATCCGCCCTCGGCTCACCCCGCTCGAAGGCAGCCAGGGCCGAGACGACCTCCCTCACGTTCTCCACCTTGCGGTGTCCCGCGTCGCGGTCCTTTACGCTCCGCAGGAGGGCCTCCTCCAGGCCGACGGCGCCGACGAGCCGGCGGGTCGCCTCGGCGAGGCTCCCCGGCCTGAACCATCGGCGCATTTCCTCCACGCGCGCAAGAAAGCCCGTGACCGCCCCGGCCTGCCGTTCCGCCACCCCCTCAACGGAGGCAGCCCCCTTCATGACCTCCACCAGCGGCCGGCCGCCGGCGAGACTTGCCGCCTGGAGACGGTGCACCGTCTCCCGGCCGATGCCGCGGGGCGGATAGTTCAGGATCCGCAGAAGAGAGACCTCGTCGCGAGGGTTGTGGAGGCAGGAGAGGTAGGCCACGAGATCCCTGACTTCCTTGCGGTCGTAAAAGCGCATCCCGCCGATGACGACGTAGCGGAGCCCGGCGCGGCGCAGGGCGTCCTCGAAGAGTCTGGACTGGGCGTTGGTCCGGAACATGACCGCACAGTCTCCTCCCCGGCACCTTTTCTCAGCGATAAGGCTGACGATACGCTCCACCACGGCCGACGCCTCGTCCTCCCCCGCCCGGCAGGCGAGGACGGTGACGGGCACGCCCTCACCCAGGTCGCTCCAGAGATTTTTCGGCCTCCTGTGCGGGTTGTTCTCGATCACGGCGTTGGCGGCGGTGAGGATGGTGCAGGTGGAGCGGTAGTTCTGGTCGAGAGTTATCACCTTCGTCTGCGGCCAGTCCCGGACAAACCCGTGGATGTTTCCCGGCGCCGCACCCCGCCAGCCGTAGATGGACTGGTCGTCGTCTCCCACCACCGTCAGGTTCCCCGATCTGCCCGCCAGCAGCCTGACGAGATCGTACTGGACGTGGTTGGTGTCCTGGAACTCATCCACCAGGATATGCCTCGCCCTTTTCTTCCAGGCCCTGAGCACCCTCTCCTCGTCCCGGAAGAGGCGGAGCGTCATCAGGAGCAGGTCGTCGAAATCGAGGGCGTTGTAAGCCCGCAGGGCCGCGGCGTAGCGCGGGTAGAGCTGCGCGGCGAGGAGACGGTACTCGTCGCTTCCGTCTCCCGGGTCGGGAGCGACCCCGTCGTTCTTCGCACGGGAGATGATCCACAACAGTTTCTTTGCGTCCAGGTCCCTTCCGACGACGTGCGACTCCCGGGCGACTTCCCTCATCACCGAGAGCTGGTCCGAAGTGTCGTAGATCGTGAAGTTCCGCTTGAAGCCGAGTCGTTCCGCATCCTGCCTGAGAACACGAACACCGAAGGAGTGGAAGGTGGATATAGGCGGCGGCGACCCCTTGCCCCTCAGGATCGACCGGACCCTGCCGCGCAGCTCGTCGGCGGCCTTGTTGGTGAAGGCTACGGCCAGGATCTGATCCGGCGGCACGCCGTCACTCACGAGACGTGCGATGCGAAAAGCGAGGGTTCTTGTCTTTCCGGTGCCGGCCCCCGCCACGATAAGCAGGGGACCGTCGCCGTGGAAAACAGCTTCTTTCTGCCGTGGGTTGAGCCGGGAAGCGTCCATTCATCCATGCCTGTCCTTAACCCGGAAATTTCATGAGCCATCTGCTGCGAGCGCGGATATCACGCAATCTCAACGAAGTTCATGAAATATCCGGGTTAGAGCCGTTATCGCCTGTGCAAAACGGACCGGATTATAAAGGAGAGTCGCTGATCCGTAAAGCCGCGCCGTGATTCAGCGTCCCCGCAGCATCATCTCCTTGGCACAAAACAATACAATTCCATTGAGCGTTGTGTTCCGTCACCGGGGAGGGGGCGGGAAAGCTGTCTCGAGAAAAGGTGAGAAAAATACTTGAAATTAGCGGCAGGAAGTTTATTATGCATTAATTAGGGATTAATTGAGCACAACATATGCCGACCATAACAACCGCTGGAGATCGCTGTAAAAAGACCTACTCCTGCGTCCGGTACTGCCCCGTGCAGGCCATCAAAATCCAGGAAGAGCAGACGCAGGTCTCCTACGAGCGGTGCGTCTGGTGCGGCGATTGCGTCGTGCACTGCAGCCAGAAAGCCAGGAAGCTGAAGCGGATGGTCTCCCAGGCGCAGGCCATGCTTCAGGGCCCCGAGCAGGTCACTCTCATTCTCGACCCGACGTGGCTCCTCTCCTTTCCGGACATCACACCCTCCCAGCTGGAGCGGGCCGTTCTCCGTCTCGGCTTCGACTCCGTGGAGGACAACAACCTGGGCATCGAGCTCTTCGTCAGGAGGCAGAGGCGTCTTCTCATGGAGGAGCCCGATATTCCGCGGATCTCTCCCGTCTGCCCGGCGGTCGTCAACTACGTTGAAAAGCACTGTCCCGAGGCGATCCCCAACCTCCTGCCCGTCGTCTCTCCCCCCATCGCCACCGCCCGGGCCCTGAGGCAGCGCCAGAAGGAGGCGCCGTCACGGATCGTCTACGTCGGGCCCTGCATCGCCCTCAAGGAGCTCGTCCAGGAGGAGCAGTTCCGCGGCGACATCGACGCCGTTCTCACCTTTGCCGAGCTCAAGGAGCTCTTCT
>JAUWCW010000152.1 GCA_030609125.1 Candidatus Rokuibacteriota bacterium | reverse complement strand
GGAAGAAGTGATTGTCCTGCTCCCCGCCGGGCAGAGGGGGGAGGAGTGAGGAGCCTGCTCGTCTACGGCTGCTGGCTGGCGGGGATCGCCGTTGCGCAGACCGTCGCGGCGCCGTCTTTCGAAATCTACCATGTGAAGCCGGACCTCTTTCTCATCTCCGTGATACTCGTCGCGATGCGCAGGGGAGGGGGGAGCGCCCTTGCCTGGGCGCTAGCGGCCGGAGCGGTGCAGGACGCCCTTTCGGGAGGGATCATAGGGTTCAATCTTTTCTCCAAGCCCGTGACGGGATTCGTCGTGGGGCTGATGAGGGACAAGCTCGACTTCGCCAATCCCAACACCCAGACGGTGGTTACGCTTTTCGCCTCCCTGGCGGAGGGAGCGGTGCTCTCCATCCTTCTCTATGCCTACCAGCCGGCGAAGAGCGCTCTCTGGACATTTTCGCAGGTGGTCGTCCCTCTCTCGGCGTACAACTCCCTCGTCATGCCTCTTGTGATCCTCGCCGAGAGGGCGGTGGGGACGGTGGCTGCCGAACTGCGCCGACGGGAGTCGAGATTTGCGCAGTGACGTCTATGAGAGCCCGGACCGCCCCGGGCGCCGGTACTTCGCACGGCGACTGGCCGTCTTCGCCCTCGCCATAACCGCGGTTTTCCTGGTCCTCGTGGCCCGCCTCTATTACCTACAGGTGGTGCGGGGACCTTCGTTCAGGATGCTCTCCGAGGAAAACCGGGTATCCGTGGCCAGGGTCCGTGCTCCGCGGGGGAAGATATTCGACAGGTACGGCAATGTCCTCGTGACGAACCGGCCCAGTTTCTCCGTGAACCTGATCATGGAAAGCGTAAAGGATATGGCCGGCACGGTCTCCATGCTCAGCGAAGTGCTGGGCGTGGAAGAGGCGGTGGTCATGGAACGGGTCCACCGCGCCAGACCCTACCGCTCCTTCGAGCCCGTTCGAATCATGGAGGATGCCAGCCGCCGGCAGGTGGCGGTGCTGGAGGCGTCAAAGTACGAGTGGCCAGGGGTGCAGATCGGGGTCGAGCCCCGGAGATACTATCCCTTCGGAACGCTGGCGGCACACCTTCTGGGGCACGTGGGGCAGGTAAGCCAGGCTGAGTTGGAAGCCGGGGATGGCTACCGGGCAGGAGACTCTATTGGGAAGGAGGGGGTGGAGAAGGTCCTGGACGGGCAGCTGAAGGGAGTTGAAGGGTCTCTCCAGATGGAGGTCGACTCGCTGGGCAGGGAGATACGGGTGCTGGCGATGAAAGAGCCCCGACCCGGAAACGACGTGAAGCTCACCATCGACCTGGCGCTCCAGCAGGTGGTGGAAGATACGCTGAGAGACAAGATGGGAGCCGTGGTGGTGCTCGATCCGGGCACCGGCGAGATCCTTGCCGCTGCCGGCAGCCCGTCACTCGATCCCAACCGGTTCGTCAGGGGACTGAGCCGGAACGAGTGGGCCGCGGTGCAGAGGGACGGGTCTCACCCCCTGCAGAACAGAATCGTTCGGGGCCAGTACCCGCCGGGGTCGGTTTTCAAAATCGTCACTGCCGTGGCGGCTCTCGAGAAGGGGGTCATCGACGAAAAGACCTCCTTCAACTGCAGCGGATCGCTGCGGTTCGGAAAGAGGAGATACCGGTGCTGGAAGAGAGGCGGGCACGGGAAGGTCGATCTTCACCGGGCTCTGGTGGAATCGTGCGATGTCTATTTCTATCAGGTTGGAATAAAGGTCGGTATCGACAATATCGCCTATTACGCGCACGAGTTGGGTCTGGGCAGACCCCCCGGCCTGGGCCTGGGCGGCGAGTCGGCCGGCATTGTTCCAAGCAGGAAGTGGAAGAAGGAGGCCCGGGGTGAGCCCTGGTACCCCGGCGAGACCCTGTCGGCCGCCATCGGCCAGGGGTACAACCTGGTGACGCCCCTTCAGATGGCCGTGCTGGCGGCGGTTCTGGCCAACAACGGAACCGTCTACCCGCCGGTGCTGGTGAGGTCTGTGACGGATCCGGACGGGAGAAAGGTCGAGGAAAGGCCGCTTCCCGAGGGCAGGGCGGTGGACATCAGCCCCAGGACTCTGGGAAGGGTCCGGGACGCTCTCTATGGGGTGGTGAACGAACCGCGCGGCACGGGCAGGAGGGCAGCCGTAAAAGGGGTTGACGTGTCGGGGAAGACCGGAACCGCACAGGTTGTCCGGCTTCCCAGGGGTGATGAGCGCGCGAAGCTGGAAGAGGTCCCGTTGCGCTATCGGGATCACGCCTGGTTCATCTGCTACGCGCCTCGGGACATGGGCCGGGTCGCCATGGCGATTGTCGTCGAGCACGGGGGGCACGGTGGTTCGGCCAGCGCCCCTCTCGCCCGTGAGATACTCCTCCATCTGAAGAATCTCGGTTTCTTTCAGACCCTGGCGGGTCGCAGGGGGGAATGATGCCCATGCTTCAGGTTCGTCATGCTTGACCGAAGACTGATCAAGGAATTTGACTGGGTCACGCTCCTGCTGACCATGGCCCTCGCACTGCTCGGCGCCCTGGGAATGTACAGCGCCACCAGGGGGGAAGGAGGGGTCTCGCCGGTCTTTCTCGATCACCTCCTGCGCCTCGGCGTCGGGTTTGCGGCCATGCTGGTGGTCATGGCCGTCGACTACCGGATTCTCGACCGCTACGCATACCTTTTCCTCGCCCTGTGTGTCCTGCTGCTGGTGGCCGTCGAGGTTTCCGGAAGGGTCGGTATGGGAGCGCAGCGCTGGCTTTCACTGGGAGGAGTGAGAATCCAGCCGTCGGAGTTTCTGAAGATAGCGCTCGTACTCTTTCTCGCGAGGTATCTTGGATCCATGAAAAAGAAGGCGGCGCTTGGCATCAGGGACGTTCTGCCCACGGTCGTCGTCGTGTCGGTGGTCTTTGTGCTCATCCTTCGGCAGCCGGACCTCGGAACAGCCATGATTGTCGCCGGGATATATGTGATCGTCCTTTTCGTGGCCGGCGTGGACTACCGCATTTACGCCTGGCTCGGAGGGGGGTTCGCGGCGTCAGCCGTCGTCACGGCGGGCCTCGCTTATTTCAAGATTTTCAACGTTCTCAATCTTCTGCGGGATTACCAGGTGCGGAGGCTGAAGGTGCTCTTCAACCCGGAGCTGGACCCTCTCGGGGCCGGGTATCATATCAGCCAATCAAAGATAGCCATCGGGTCCGGGGGCATAGCGGGAAAGGGGTTCCTCCAGGGGACGCAGAGCGGGCTGCATTTCCTTCCGCAGCAGCACACGGACTTCATCTTCTCCGTTATCGCCGAGGAAGGGGGATTCATCATCTCTCTGGTGACGCTTTCTCTCATGTTCGCCCTCCTGATGTGGGGGCTCAACACGTCCCGCAAGGCCCAGGACAAGACCGGGAGCTTCATCGCCCTCGGTGTGGTGGCCGTCCTTTTTCTGCACTTTGCGATAAACATTGGGATGACGATGGGCATCTTCCCCGTGGTGGGCCTGCCTCTTCCGCTGATGAGTTACGGCGGCTCGTCGGTTCTCACCAGCTTTGTCGGCCTCGGCATGCTGATGAACATACGGATGAGGCGCTTTGTTTTCGCCCGGAACGGGAGCCTCACAGCTGGATGAGCTTCAGGATTCTCTGGAGCTGGTCCGGGGGAGTCAGGGCGGCGCCGAGAGGGGTTTCGGGCTTGCTGTTGCCGTGGAAGTCCGATCCTCCGGTGGCGATCAGGCCGTACTTCCGGCAGATTTTCTCGTACTTCGCCGTATTTCCCGGTGAGTGCTTCGGGTAGTAGACCTCAATGCCGCGGATGCCAAGCCGCACCAGGTACTCGATCAGGTCGTCTCGTCTGGTGAGGGCCGGGTGGGCGAGAACAGGGAAACCGCCGGTCCCGACGATGAGATCAATGGAGTCCTTGAGGGTCAGGAGGCGGCGGCGAACGAAGGCGGGCCTCCCGTTACCGATGAATTTCAGGAAGGCGTCGTCCCGGGAAGCGGCGAATTCGTTCTCGGCAAGATACGTGGCAAGGTGCAGGCGGCTGAGGATATTCCCTCCCGCCAGGGCCCTGACGTCCTCGAAGACGGCCGGAATCCCGCTGCTGCGCAGGCGCTTCACCATCTTCACCATCCGCTCTTCACGTTCCGCCGCCAGGCGATCGAGGGTGTCCCGGAGGACCTTGCTCCTCGTGTCGATGCCGTAGCCCAGTATGTGTATTTCCCCGTTGCCGTAGCCGACGCTGAGCTCGACACCGGGAATGAAGAGAATGCCCGCTCCCCGGCATGCTTCGCGGGCCTCTTCGAGGCCGGCGATGGTGTCGTGATCCGTAATCGAAAGGGCGTGGAGCCCCCTCTCGGCGGCGAGAGCGACGAGTTCCGCCGGGCTGAGAGTGCCGTCGGAGAAGCGGGAGTGCACGTGCAGGTCACATCGTGCGGATAAGGGATCGAGCAACGGATTCAACCCTTTCTGACTTGGAGCGGGCAACGGGATTCGAACCCGCGACACCAAGCTTGGGAAGCTTGTACTCTACCAACTGAGCTATGCCCGCGCTCGAAATTGCAATGTAGAGTCAGCGAGCGCACATTATCAGTCTTAGTCCGTGTCATGTCAACAACGCGGTCCGACGGGTGTTATGACCGGCGGCGGCGGGAAGCTTGATTTTGACGGGGCGGCTGGGTATAGTTACGCCTCGCGGGAGATCGAGCAGATGCCTATTTACGAGTATCAGTGCAGGGAATGCGGACGGCGGATTGAGCTGCTGCTGCAGGGCGCCTCGGTGGCGGAACCGAGATGCGAAGAGTGCGGCGGCGCCATGAAGAGGCTGATTTCCGCTTCGGCCTTTATCCTCAAGGGCGAGGGGTGGTACGTTACGGACTACCCGAGCAAGGACCGCAAGGCGGGGCTGGAGGCTGACAAAAAAGCCCGCGGGAAAAAGAAGCCCCGGGACAAGACCAAGCCCAAAGCACCGGAGGCATCGAAAAAGGCCCGCAAGACGAGACCCCCGCGAAAGACTTGACGCTTCCGCCGCTTATTCAGCAGGGATGAACGCCTGATGTGCCGACTATCCTGGGCCTGATGTAAGTCTTCTTCATTCACATTTCCTCCTCTTTACAGTATACACCGGCATCGCCGGAGGGGGCAACCCCCGGGTCTGCGGCGGAGGCGTACAGGTCGGCGATGGCCCTCATGGTTGCTTCAGTGGTCTGCGCGAGAAAATCCCTCTTCTTCTCGGGTGGGGGGGAAGGGAAAGTCAGTGGCGCGCCGTAGCGCACGGTGATGCGGTAGGGGCGGGGGAGGAGCATCTCTCTGGAATAGGCCCGGTCCGCGCCCAGGATGGCTGCCGGCACAAGGGGCAGCCCGGTCTTCAGAACAAGGAGGGCGATTCCGGCCTTGCCGGGAAGCAGGCGGCCGTCCGGTGACCTTCCGCCCTCGGGGAAGATGCCGAGGACATTCCCCCCGTGGAGGACCGTCATTGCCTGGCGGAGAGCGCCGGTGGCCGGTCCGAGAGGGTCCACCGGAAAGCAGCCGGCCTTGCGGCACACCCATCCGATGAAGGGCTTTTCCCAGAACTCCTTGAGCATGATGAACCGGATCGGCCTGGGGCAGGTGATGCCGAGAACAAGGGGGTCGACGTA
>JAUWCW010000019.1 GCA_030609125.1 Candidatus Rokuibacteriota bacterium | reverse complement strand
ACCTCGTCAAGGAGGCAGAACGGGGTGGGCTTGACCATGAAGATGGAGAGGAGAAGGGCTATGGCGGAGAGCGCCTTTTCCCCTCCCGAGAGAAGCGACAGCTTCTGCAGCTTTTTCCCCGCCGGCTGCGCCAGGACTTCGATCCCCGCCTCGAGAGGATCGTCGTAATCGGTGAGCCTGAGTGTCGCCTGGCCCTTCGTGAAGAGAATCGGAAAGACCTGCTGGAATTTCTCGTTGATCATCTCGAAGGTTTCGAGGAATTTCTTCCGGGACGTGACGTTGATCTTCTGGATCGCCCGTCGCAGATCCTCCGAGGCCTTCTCCAGGTCTTCCTGCTGCTTTACCTGAAACTCCAGCCTCTCCTGCAGCTCCTCGTGGTCCCCTATGGCCGCCAGGTTGACCGGGCCCAGGGACTGGAGGCGGGCGACCTTGTCGCCGTGCAGCTCCTCCAGCGCACCGGAGGGCTCCCGCAGGACCGACGCCCGTGTCTCTTCGTCCCAGAGCTCGTCGGGGTCGCAGCCGCGGATTTCCCGTATCCGCTCCCTGACATTCTCGAGACGGACCTGCAGCTCCGCCTGCCGGGCCTGCAGGTCGGCTCTCTCCTGGTGCAGCTCTTCGGACTTGCGGCGCGTGAGGCGGAGGTTCTCCTCCGTCTCACGGATGCGGCCCGAAGCCAGGCGGTGACGCTCCTGCAGCTCCGCAAGCCTTCTCTCCCGATCTTCCCGCGAACCGGTGAGCTCCTTCAGCAGCCCCGCCAGCTCTTCCGAGCGCTCGCCCTCGCGGCTTCTTTCGGTGTGAAGTCCATCGAGCTCCTCGAGGATTTCGTCGCGGCGCACCTCGGCCCGACTCCAGTCGGCGGCTATCCTCTCCAGTCTGTTCAGAAGGTGGGAGGTGCGCTCTTTCCCGGCGGCAATCTCGATGCTGGCGGCGCCGGCCCGGCTCCCGAGCCTCTCTTCCTCCTCGCGGAAGGCGGTCAGCTTCTGTTCGAGAGAGGATATCTCCTGCTCACGCCGGAGCCTTCCTCCCTCCAGCTCCGACTTGCGGGTGATTTCCCGCAGGATCCTCTCCTCGATGGAGGCCCTCTCCTGCAGGGCCTTTTCACTTGATCCCCGGAGGTGTCCGAGCTGTTCCTCGTGGGACGAGCGCTTCTGGCGAAGGTGGGACAGGTCCTTCTCGAGGCTCGAAAGGGCGAGATCGGCCTGATAGCACCGGGCGCTGAGCCCCTCTTCCCGCTTCGCCAGGTCCGAGGCGGAGGCGCGGAGGCTCTCTCGTGAGGCTTCCAGATCACGGACAACGCCCCCCGACTCCTCAGCGGCGCTTCTGGTTTCGCGGATCCTTCTCAGCAGGGGAAGCAGCTCTCTCGATGAGTCCAGGGGGCCCGCCGTCAGGGAGCCGTCGGCCCAGAGCACTTCGCCGGTGGGAGTCACGAAAGTCCTGGACGAGCCGTTGGCCGCCCATAGCCCCGCGGCCTTCTCGAGGTCTTCGACCAGAATGACATCCTGGAGAAGGTGCTCCACCACCCGCCGGTGCTCGGGGGGAGTGGTTATGAAGTCGACGAGCCTGCCGAGGATGCCGGGGCCGTCCACACCTCCGCCCCCCTTTCGCACCCGCGGCTCCAGGGGAAGGAGCGTGCCCCGGATCTCGCTGTCGCGGCGAAGAGTCCGGGCGGCCTCGACGGCCGTCTCGTGACTGCTGACGAGGAGACACTTCAGCTTGTCGCCGAGAACGGCCTCCAGGGCGGTTTCGTACCGGGCGGGGGCGTTGACCGACCCCGCCAGGAGCCCTTTCACATGACTGTTCAGGCCCTGACTTCCGAGGATGCGGTCGAGTTCCTTCCGGAATCGCTCGGGCCAGCCGCTCAGACCGGCCTCCAGTTCGGTGAGAGAGGCCAGGCGGGACGTGGCCTGGGCGTGCTCCTCCCGGGCGCGGTGCAGGCTCTGCTCGGTTTCTTCGATTTCGGCTTTCGCGCCGGCAAGCGCGGAGGAGCAGTCGCCCAGGGATCGCCGAAGCTCCTCCAGGCGCCCGCCTTCCTCTTCGCGGCGTGACTGCAGCTCTTTCTCCAGGATTTCCAGGCGTGCATCCTCTTCTCCCCGGCCTGCGATTTCGCTGCCGAGACGCTCCAGTTCGCGATCAAGAGAGTCCCGCATCGTCTCCGCCTGGGCCACCCGGCTCTGGGTCTCACCCTCCGCCCTGACCTCTTCGAGGAAGCGGGTGTTTCTCTCGTCGAGGGAAACCCGTGCCGCTTCCGCGGACTCGACGATGCGGCCCAGCTCCTCCGCTGTCCGGCGGTGGGAGTCCTGCATCTCCGCCGTTCGCGCCTCCAGGCGCCTCAGTTCCTCCTCGACCCGGGAGCGCTCGCCGGAGAGCTCCTCGAGAAGACCGCCCAGTCTGCCGGCCTCGGCGTCCCCCCGCGTGACGGCTTCGCCGATCTCCCTCTCGCGGGTTCGGCTCGACTCGAGCAGATGCCCTGTCGACTCCGACCGGGCGCGGTGCGAGTAGAACTCCTCCTTCGCCTCGCCCACTGCCTTGTCGAGCTCGAGGAGCGAGAGCTTCTCTCCCTCCAGCGCGGTCTCGGCAGTTTCCGTGTCATTCTGGAGAGCCTCCCGGATCCGGTCGAGACCGTCTATCTTCTGCTCCTGAAGACGGCTTGTTCCCAGCCGGGCGCAGTGCTGCTGGTGGAGCATCTTCAGTTCCAACTCCTCTATTTCCTTGCCGAGCTCGTTGTACTTGCGGGCTTTCGTCGCCTGGAGCTTGAGAGACCGTATCTGACGCTTGATCTCCCGGACGATGTCGTGAAGCCTCAGGAGGTTCTGCTCCGTGGCGTCCAGTTTCCGCAGGGCCGTGGTCTTGCGCTCCTTGTACCTGGCAATGCCGGCGGCTTCCTCGAAGAGCACGCGCCGGTCTTCGGGCTTGGTGCTGATGATGTCGCCGATGTGCCCCTGATCGATGACGGCGTAGGCCCGGGGGTTCATGCCGGTGTCCATGAAAAGCTCGCGGATGTCCCGCAGCCGGCAGGATGTGTTATTGATGTAGAATTCGCTCTCCCCCGAGCGATAGAGGCGGCGGGTGACGCAGACTTCGGAAAAAGCGTTGTAGGGGGCAGGGAACTCGCGGCCGTTGGCCTCTACCGTCAGAGTGACCTCCGCCATCCCGAGCGGACCCCGGGCGTCGCTTCCGGAGAAAATGAGGTCCTCCATGGTCTCGCCGCGGAGCCGCTTTGGGCTCTGTTCGCCGAGCACCCAGCGGATAGCGTCGGCGATGTTGCTCTTGCCGCAGCCGTTCGGTCCGACGACGGCGTTGATCCCGTTCTGGAAATTGACCGTCGTGCGGTCGAAGAAAGACTTGAAGCCCTGCATTTCCAGTTTTTTGAAAATCACCTGCTTTCCCCTTCCATGATGAAACCCTACAAAGGCCGAAAAACTACCACTTCCTGTGGTGTGATTCTAGACTGGCACAATATGTAGTGTCAATAGAAAAATAACGCCTTTAGAGAATAGAGGGCCAGGATGCTGGCCCAACAGGGATTTCCACAGGATTATCCACAGGATGACGGCGGAATATGGAAAGGTGTCAAAGGTCCATGTGGAGCCAGAGATAGGCCCCCACCGCCAGGAAGAAGATGTTGGGACCCCAGGAGGCCAGGAGGGGCGTCGCCTTGCCGGCATGGCCGAGCGAGATGCCTATGGAGACGACGATCCAGTACCCGAAACCCAGCGCAAGGCTCATACCCAGGCTGGCCACGATGCCGCCGCTGGGACTGGCCCTGAAAGCGAAGGGTATGGCGAGGATGGCGACGACGAAACTGATCAGGGGGATCGAGGTCTTGGCATAGAGATCGACAACGTACCGGGTGGGGTTGAAACCGCTCTTCTCCAGCTTCTCGACGTAGCCCGCCAGGGAGGGAAAGTTCATGGTGTCCGGGTCCTCCCGGTACTGGGAGAGGTCACCGGGTGTCTCGGGGGTCTCGAAATTCCTCTTCCGGAACGAAACGGTCTTCACCGTGCCGTCGTCATCGAAGGTCCGCACCGTGCCGTCGCGCAGCTTCCAGACGCCGTCCACATACGCCGCTCTCCTGGCGTCGATCCGCTCGATGAGCGTGGAGTGGGAGGGATCGAAGCGGAAGACGGTGACCCCCTCCAGGGTCTTCTCGGCGGGGTCGAGGAGCTGGATGCTGAAGATGGTGTTGTTCTCTCCGTAATACCAGATGCGGTTCTGCCGGAAAACGCTCCGCACGGGCCTGCCCTTGATGCGAACGTTCTTGATGAAATCCTTCTGGCGCGTCGTGTGGGGAACGACGAACTCGTTGTTGACGAAGACGAGAGCGCTGATGATCAGCCCCCACATGACGAGGGGGTAGCAGATGTGGTAGAGCATGATGCCGCTGCACTTGACGGCGATCAGCTCCCGGTTGCGGTTGAGGATGCTGAGAGTGACGAGGACGGAAACGAGAACCGCCACCGGCGTGACGTGATAGATGAACTGCGGCATCTTGAGGAGGAAGAAGAGCATCTTGTAGCGCAGAGGCGAGGTGTAGTTCAGAAAGAGGTCGATGTTCTGAAAGAATTCGACAAGAAAGTACGTGGAGAGCAGGCTCGTAAAGCACAGGAGGAAGATCTTCAGAAACTCCCTCTGGACGTAGCGCTGCAGTGTGCTCATGACTGCCTCGGCTGGAAAAGACGCGAGGAGCGGAGTCGGGACGCCACGCCGCCAAGGCGGTTCATAACGATGGAGGGTTTTTCTTTTGCCGCCTTCCAGAGGAGGAAGGCGGCAAGAGCGGCAAAGAAGATGTTGGCCGCCCACATGGAGAGGAAGGGGCTGATCCTGCCCTGCTTGCCCAGAGGTTCCCCGGCGAGCAGAAATACGTAGTAGATGATGGCGATGCCGATGCTGACGGCGATGCTCACGAACTTCTCGCCGCGGCGAAAGAGGACTCCCATGGCGATGCCGAGGTAGCCGAAGATGAGTGTCGCAAAAGGGATGGCGAACTTTTTGTGTATTTCCACCTGGGGGCCCTGAGAGTGAACACCCTGCTCGCGATACTCCGCCGCCTTGGCGGAGAGTTCGCGGAGCGTCATCTCCCGGAGCCCTTTCGGCACGTTCATGGCCCCTGCCATCTCCTCGCCGAGGCTCAGCTGCAGGTCGTGGATGCGGAAATCGATCTTCTGGTATTTCCTGTAGTCCCTGGAGAGGCTGTGGATGCCGCCGTTGCGCAGACGGAGGATTACCCGCTGGGAGTCCTCATCGACCACGAGCCATCCCTCCTCGGCGATGATGGTCAGAGGCTCCTGGGGAGGGCGCCGCTGCTCGGGACGGTAGTCGGTGATAATGATTCCCTTCATGACCGGATTGGCTGTTTCCGGGATCTGGTTGACGTACATGACGAATCCATTGAAATCGTCATTGAAGACCTTCTCCTTCAAGCCGATTGTGGCCTTGGTGCGGACGATCTCGAACATCTTCCTGCGGAAGGCCTGGTTGCCGGCGGGAAGAGCGTAGATGATAAAGTAGCTGGTCAGCAGGTACGTCGCCAGGGAGAAGGCCAGCACAGGGAGGCTGAGCCGCATCAGGCCTATCCCGCCGCTCTTGATGGCCGTAAGCTCGTTGTCGGAGGACCAGCGGCCGAAGGTTACGATACAGGTGAGGAAGACGGACATCGGCACGGTGAGGACCAGGATCGAGGGCAGGAGAAAGGAGATCATTTTGAGCACCGTGGAGAGGGGGACCCCCTTGTTGACAATGAGCTCCATCAGGCGGAGAATCTGGCTCATCAGCAGAACGAAGGTGAAGATGAGTATCCCCAGAAAAAAAGGGGGGATAAGTTCGCGCAGCAGATAGCGGTCAATGATTTTCATGAATGCGGGGATTATAGGTTCGCCGCGCAGTTCATGCAACCGAGAGTGCGGTTCGGGCTGACGCGGTGAGGAGGCCGTCTTTGACCGGAGGATCCTCCTCGTTTCTCCGGCCCTGAAAAGGGGCGTCTCTTTCGGCTCGAGGGAGGGCGTCTGCGATGTTGCGGCCACGGCCTGCGAGACCCTCACAGGGGAGAGCCGGCGTCGGGGAACAAGATTTCTTGCCGAGGTTGCGGAGGTGTGACGGTGGAGTGGCTCGGGGAGGTGAACGGGGTTGAAGCGGCGCTGCTCGGGGCGGGGACGCTGCTGGCCTTTTTCGGCTGGGAGCTCTTCCGGCTTGCCCGTGTCACCGCCGGGGCCGCGGCAGGGGGACTGATCGGCTGGGTGATCTCCGGGATCTTCGAGGTTCCTGAGGGACTGGTGGAGCGGGGGGTCGACCCGGCCCTCTGGACGATCATCATGATCGGCCTCTGCGGCGCGGTAGGCTTCCTGCTGCTTCGGCTGATCCGCTCGCTCGGCTCATTCCTGCCGGGGGTGGTGCTCGGTTTCTTCTCGGCAAGAGGGGTTCTTCACTGGCTCGGCTCTGAAGAGAAGTGGTGGTCCCTGGCCCCGCCGGAGGTTCTTCTTGCGGCGGTGGCGGGGGGGGCGGCGGTGCTGATGAGCGAAAAGATCGCCGTTATCGTCATGACGGCAGCCATCGGAAGCTGTCTCGCCGGGGAGGCCCTTCCGTGGAGGTGGTCTGTTCCGCTCTTCTTCGCCCTCTCGGCGCCGCTGCAGTGGTGGGTGCAGGCAGGACGGCCCTGGCCGTTTCGCCGAAGGAAAGAAAGGGACGACGAGGATTACTGAGGATCTTCGGTTCCCGTCAGATCCCTCGCTCTGCTCGGGATGACAGGGTTCAAGAGGTCTATTCGGGCTTGAACTGGTAGAGCTCTTCCAGAGTGGTGGAGTCGAGAAAGTCGTTGATCGTCTTGCCCAGCTTGATCCAGAGCAGGTGCGTGACGCACTCGTCGGCCCTGGGGCACTGCTTGTTGTTGGGAATATCGTCCTCGGTGCAGAATACGGGATACGTCGCCTCTCCCACGGCGCGGAGGACCTCACCGATGGTGATGTCCTTCGGCTTTTTGGCGAGGCGATACCCTCCGCGGGGTCCTCTCACGCTGGAAACGATGCCGTTCTTGCGGAGGTGCACGAAGAGCTGTTCCAGAAAGTTCAAGGAAATGTCCTGATCCTTGGCAACAACGGAAAGGGGTGTTGGTTTCTCATCGGTATATTTGGAGAGACAGAAAAGGGCTCTCACGGCGTACCTGCCTTTTGTGGTCAGCCTCATGTGACTACTCCTTTTCTTCGAATCTTTCCGCAGTTTCGTTTGCACGACAAGAAGACTTCCTTAATTATCTGCTAAACTAACAATAATAGTCAAGTTATAAATGTATAGCACAGATTGGTCGGGAAAACAAAATCCGGGAAGGGGGGAGGGGGCGCTGTCGGCGCCCCCTCCCGGCAGGTTGGACTAACGGGGGGTATGGGGGGTGGTTTTCGCCACCGGGGAAGGCGGCGAGGTGAGAGTGAAATACTCCTTGAAGCGGGCGAAGTTCTTTTCCCCCACTCCCTTGACTTCGAGCAGCTGGTCCAGGCGGGCAAACGATCCGCGCCCGGCACGGTACTCGAGGATTCGCTCCGCCAGGGTTGGGCCGATTCCGCGAAGGCTGACCAGCTCGTCATAATTGACGGTGTTGAGATCGAAGACGGTGAGGCTCCCATCGGCGGCGGGACCGGCGGTGGCAGGAGCGGCCGGACCCGCTGTCGACGGGTGTGGAACAAGTCCCAGAAGAGAGAGCGCGAGGGAGAGAATGAGGATCTTTTTCATGGAACACCTCCTTTCGGATTGCTGTTGAAAGCCATCTCGTTGTCGGCGCGGCCGATTCTCCCGGCATCCCTCCTTTCATGGCCGCCAGGCACAAGGTGGCGTGGTCGAGATACCGGTTGAGTTAGCAGGGATCGTGCCAGAATGAAAAAACTTTTTAATACAAGATGTTGTGAGAAAGCAGATGGAAAATCGGGGTCTTCAGTGTGCCTGCAGGATCCACCAGGGGGAAGGGGGTGTTCCCGGTGGAGGCACAACGCCCTTTGCACCGGACACTTCCGGGGCGTGAGTCCGATAGGCATATACCGGCTGGTGTGGTAATGTTAATCGGTTATGGTTAAAAGTAAGTCTGGAACCTTGAAGATCGGACTTCTTCTGCTTCCTCAGGAGGGCTGGAAAGCGCAAGCCTGGCTGAAAGACGAGGTGGCCGGCGCCTGGGCGGGTGCGGGAGCCGCGAAGATACACGCCGTGCGTCTTGAGGCGGACCCGGTCCTGCTGGGACGGACGCTGAGGTCCTGGTCGGACCGGGAGAAGTTCAATGTAGTCTGCGTCGTCGGCAGAAGCGGTCACCGGGCCGGTGATTTCACCCCCGAGGTGACTCGCAGTCTCGTGCAGCGCACCCTCCCGGGGATCGAGGAGAGGATGTACCTCGGACCGCCGCGGCGACCGGAAGACCTGCTCTTCAGGGGAGCTTCAGGGATTCGCGGGGAGACGCTCATCATCAATCTTCCCGGGAGGCGGGGAAAGATACGGTCGGTGCTTCGCTTCATGGCTCCCGTTCTCAGGCATGCTCTCGACAAGATAGGCGGCGACGAGGGGGAGTGCGCCCGGCCGTAGCGGACTATACTCATGGCAGAGGGATTTTTCATCAGCTTCGAAGGCACGGAGGGGACGGGCAAGAGCACGCAGGCCGACCTTCTCGGCAAGGAACTGCGGCTCCGGGGCCGGGGAGTTGTTCTCACCCGCGAGCCCGGAGGCACTCGGCTCGGCGGAGAACTGAGGAAGATCCTCCTCGGTATGACCTATGAGGATCTTTCCGTCATGTCCGAACTCTTTCTCTACATGGCCGACAGGGCGCAGCACATGGCGGAGGTCATCATCCCGTCCCTGCAGGAGGGAAAGATAGTTATCTGCGACCGGTTTACGGACGCCACCGTGGCGTATCAGGGGTTCGGAAGGGGGATGTCCCGGGAGAGGATAGAGGCCCTGAACCGCGAGGCCACTTCGGGAAGATTTCCCGACCTGACGGTGCTGCTCGATCTGCAGGACGTGACCGCCGGCCTCTGCCGGGCGCTGAAGCGCAACGAGGAGAAAGGGCTGGAGGGCGCTGAAGATCGTTTCGAGAAGGAGGAGGCCGCCTTCCACTGCCGCGTAAGGGACGGTTACCGCTCCGTTGCGGAAGCCGAGCCCGGTCGTTTCGCGGTCTTTTCGGCGGCCCTCCCTGTCGACGAGCTTCACCGGCGGATCCTGGGCCGGGTACTGCAGGTCCTGCCGCCGGGAGAAGGGAACGCGGAAGGGGCGTGAGAATGGCACTGTCCGACATTGCGGGTCATGAGAGGCAGCTGGCACTCCTCAAGGGGGGGATCCGCCGCGATGCCATCGGGCCGGCCTACCTTTTTTTCGGACCTCCGGGCGTCGGCAAGAGGACGGTCTCCATGGAGTTCGCCAAGGCCCTGCTGTGCCTCTCCGAGGGGGGGGACGCATGCGACGTCTGCGATTCCTGCCGCCGCAGCCCGGAGATCCATCCGGATTTGACCTACGTCACCCTGGAGAAAGACAAGAAGATCCTGAGGAAAGATCAGATCGACGTAATGCAGCACTTTCTCTCCCTCACCCCCTCCCGGGGTAGCCGCAAGGTGGCGATTCTCGAACCGGCGGAGTCGATGAATCTTTCGGCGGCCAACGCGATGCTGAAGACCCTCGAAGAGCCGCCGCCGGGAACGGTGATCATCCTGGTCGCCGCCAACCCCGGGGGGCTTCCGCCGACGGTTGTTTCCCGCTGCCAGAAAGTGAGCTTCGGCCTGCTGGGAGAGGGGCAGGTGAGGGAAGTTCTCCGACGGGAGGGGTGGGACGAGGACGAAGCCGCCGCGGCCGCCGCCGTGTCGGAGGGCAGCCCCGGCCTGGCGATGTCGTTGCGTAGTGAAGCCTGGAAGCGTGCGCTCAGGGGCCTGGAGGCCCTTTGTGCCGCACCGGACGCCGGGGCGGTCCTCGAGTACGTGGACGCGAAACTCAAGGACCGGACAGAGGCGGAATTCATACTTCATATCCTTCTCGGGAAGGCGAGAGGGGAGATGCGGGCCAGGCTGGGACTCGAGGCGGGAAGGGGCCTTTCCGGCGAGTCGGGCCCGGGAGGCCTTGACGACGATGAGCTGCAGCGGCTGAGTGCAGGCCTGGTGGAGACGGTGCGGCTGCTGGGCGGGAACGTGAACATGAAGCTTGCACTGGGATCCTTCTTCTCCGACTGGGCAGGCCGGCTCACCGGGGGACCTCGTGTTTCCGGGTGAGGCCTTTCGCCGCCTTGAACGATGGCAGGACAGGAACGAATGAAAGATGAGCGGAACATGATAGAAGTTGTTAAAGTCCGCCTCCGGGATGGCGGCAAGATAATGGACATGGACGTCAACCAGCTCTCGCTGAAGCCGGGCGAAAGGGTTATCGCCCAGACCAGCGAGGGACTGAGCGCCGGCACCGTGGTCTCCCGGCCGCAGAGGATGGACGAGCAGTACATCAAGGGGCGGCTCAAGAAGGTTCTGCGCAAGGCCACGCCCCAGGATGAATCACGCTGCAGCCGCAACAGGGAGTTGGGAGAGAGGGGCCACGAGGTCTGCCTGGCGAAGATCAAGCAGCTGAAGCTGCCGATGAAACTGGTGGACGTGGAGTACCTGTTCGAGGGGCAGAAGGCGATCTTTTACTTCACCGCCGAGGGGAGGGTGGATTTCAGGCAGCTGGTAAAGGAACTGGCGGGCGAGTGCCGCGTGCGGATCGAGATGCGGCAGATCGGGGTGCGGGACGAGGCCAAGATGATAGGCGGCTTCGGCATCTGCGGACGCGAGCTCTGCTGCTCGAGCTTTCTCAACGAATTCGAGCCGATTTCGATCCGCATGGCCAAGGCCCAGGATCTGCCCCTGGCACCCGGGAAGGTATCGGGTGTGTGCGGAAGGCTGATGTGCTGCCTCATCTATGAGAACCGCATCTACGAGGAATTCAAGGCGGGCCTGCCGAGGATCGGCGAGCGTGTCCGCCTCAGGGAAGGGTCGGGGCGGGTGAGGAAGTACAACATCTTCGAGAACGCCTTTACCGTGGAGCTCGAGAGCGGGGAGTACGTCAAGGTCCACAAGAAGGACTGGCACCGGGGGCGCAAGCCCGAAGCGGGGAGGGACCGCAAGCCCGAAGCGGGGAGGGGGAGAAGGGAAAAAAAGTCTCCTCGGAAGCCCGCTTGAAAACGGCGGGTCCAATTTATTATAATAGGCTGTCTCGCGGAGAGAATTGTGCCGCGGGGGCGCCGCTACGCCGCCGCCCGCCGCGGGTCCGGTACGTTTCAAGGCAAGCCTGAGAGGCGACACAAAAAGGAGAAGATGGTCCAATGAAGGTTATTCTCAAATCCGATGTGGAGAGACTCGGCAAGACCGGGGATGTTGTGGCGGTGGCCGCCGGGTACGCCCGCAACTA
Source organism: Candidatus Rokuibacteriota bacterium (assembly GCA_030609125.1). GTDB lineage: Bacteria > JAUVQV01 > JAUVQV01 > JAUVQV01 > JAUVQV01 > JAUWCW01. The sequence goes on along the minus strand of JAUWCW010000019.1, from coordinate 2,806 downwards.
TCTTCTCCCCCGGGGGCTGGCCCTGGAAGCCACCGCCCACAGCGTGGAGCAGATCGAGATCGAAGGCAAGCGGGAGGAAAAGGCCCGGCAGCGGCAGGCAGCGGATGCGGCGGCCCTTGCGCAGAAGCTGGAACAGCTCTCCCTCACCATCAGCAAGCAGGCCGGTGAGAGCGACAAGCTTTTCGGGACGGTTACGGCCATGGAGATCGCCGAGGCCCTGGTGAAAGAGGGTCACGAAATAGACAAGCGGAAAATTGAGCTCGAGGAGCCTATAAAGACCTTGGGGATTTACACCATCCCGGTGAGACTGCACACGGACGTGACCGCCAAGGTCAAAGTCTGGGTAGTCAAAGAGTAGCGCGACAGCCATGGCAGAGGCAGAACTGGCCCTGCAGAAGCTTCCTCCCCAGAATATCGAGGCGGAGCAGGCGGTGCTGGGAGCCATTCTAATGGACAATTCCGCTCTGCCCCGGGTGATCGAAATCATCCAGCCCCCGGACTTCTACCGCGTCGGGCACCGGCGCATCTACGAGGCGATGCTCGACCTGTTCGAGAAGGACGATTCCATCGACCTGATTACCACCAGGGAGAAGCTGGAACAGAAAAACCAGCTCGAGGAGGCGGGCGGAACGGCCTATCTCGCCTCCCTCGTGGACCTCGTCCCGACCGCCGCCAACGTGCAGTATCACTGCCGGATAGTGAGGGAGAAGGCCATTCTGCGGGGGCTCATAGGGACTGCCACGGAGATCGCCTCCATGAGCTACGAGGGCTCCCAGGACGTCGAAGTCCTCCTCGACGAAGCGGAGAGGAGGATCTTCGACATCTCGGAAAGGCGGGCGCGCTCCGGTTTTACGCCCATCCGCTCCATCATGAAGCACAGCTTCGAGGTAATCGAGAAGCTGTACGAAAAGAAAGAGGAAATCACCGGCGTGGCTACCGGTTTCGTCGACCTCGACAAGCTGACGTGCGGCTTCCAGCCCTCGGACCTGATCGTCATCGCCGGCCGGCCGAGTATGGGCAAGACGGCCTTCGTTCTGAACATAGCCGAAAACGTCGGCATAAAGTCCCGGGTGCCGGTGGCCGTCTTCAGCCTTGAGATGGCCAAGGAGCAGTTGGTGATGCGCATGCTGAGCTCCCGGGCGAAGGTGGACGGCAACCGTCTGCGCAGCGGGTTCCTGACTCAGCAGGACTGGCCCAGGCTGAGCATTGCCGCCGGCGAACTGGCGGAAGCGTCGATTTTCATCGACGACTCCGCCTCCATCTCCGTGTTGGAGATCCGGGCCAAGTCCCGCCGGCTGAAAGCCGAGCACGACGTCGGTCTCATCATCGTCGATTACCTCCAGCTCATCCGGGGCAGGGACAGGGTGGAGAGCCGCCAGCAGGAGATTTCCGAGATCTCCCGCTCGCTCAAGGCCCTGGCCAAGGAGCTGAGAGTCCCGGTCGTCGCGCTCTCCCAGCTCTCGCGGGCGGTGGAGACCCGGGGCGGCGACCGCCGGCCCCTGCTTTCCGACCTGCGGGAATCGGGCGCCATCGAGCAGGACGCCGACGTGGTGGCTTTCATTTACCGGGAAGAGGTGTACCGGAAGGACGAGGAGGACGCCGACATGTCCGACGTGGCCGGCAAGGCCGAGATCATCGTCCGCAAGCAGCGCAACGGACCCATCGGCAAGGTCGACCTGACGTTCCTGAAGGAATACACCCGATTCGAAAACCAGGAAACCCGGTACAGCTCAGACGGCTGATGCCTTCGCCGGAGAGTACTGCCTTCGATCCCGGCCGCCCGACGAGGGCGGAGATCAATATCGACGCTTTCACCCACAACCTGCGCCACGCCCGTCGCCTCGGGGGCGGGGAGCGGGAGGTGATGGCCATCGTCAAGGCCGACGCCTACGGTCACGGTGCGTCGGCCCTGGCCCGCGCAGCCGTGCGGTCCGGGGCGTCCTCTCTCGGAGTGGCGACGGTGAGGGAGGCGCGCCAGCTGCGTGAGGCCGGTCTGCGTGAGCCGGTTGTCATCCTCAGCGAAGTCTCAGCAGGGGGCGAGAGTGAAGTCGTGCGGCTGAACTGCAGCCAGGTCCTCTACTCGCTCGCGGCGGCGGAGCGCCTGGAACGGGAGGCCCGCGGGGCAGGGCGCCGGGTCTCCGTCCACCTCAAGATCGATACCGGCATGGGAAGGGTGGGGGCCCTTCCGGCGGAGGCGGTGCGCCTGTCTTTGAGAATCAGCCGTCTCCCCCATCTGGCCCTGGAAGGGGTGCTCACCCACCTCGCCGAGGCGGACAGCCTCGACAGCGGATCCACCATGCGCCAGCTCAGGGACTTCGCCCGGGTCTGTGACCGCATCAGGAGAAAAGTGCCGGGAATCAGGTATTTCCACACCGCCAACAGCGCCCTGCTCATGCGGGGCGAGACGATCGGCAACGTGACGCGACCGGGCATCATGCTCTACGGATCCCCCCCGGCCACGGGCTTCCCCGGCGGTGAGGATCTTCGCCCGGTCATGCGGTTCGTGACGGCGGTCTCTTACCTGAAAACGGTCGCTCCCGGGACGCCTCTCAGCTACGGCGGCACCCACATCACGGGCAGAAAGAGTGTGATTGCCACGCTTCCCGTGGGGTACGCGGACGGCTACAGCCGGCGTCTCTCCAACCGGGTGCAGGTCCTGGTGAGGGGAAGGCGGGCGCCCCAGGTCGGCACTATCTGCATGGACATGTGCCTCATAGACGTGACGAACATACCCGGCGTTGCCGTGGGGGACGAGGTCGTTCTGCTCGGGCGGCAGGGAGAGGAGCGGGTCAGCGCGGAAGAGCTG
>JAUWCW010000253.1 GCA_030609125.1 Candidatus Rokuibacteriota bacterium | reverse complement strand
CGGCCTCCCGGATCTCGGCGCAGTTGTAACTCGAATCTCCCATGGCGAGGTCGGCCTTCGGGGCGAGAAGACGCAGTTGTCGCCGTCCCTCCGCGAGGACCTTTGCCAGTCGGGGCCGCAGAGAGCGCACGTACCGGGCGGGGGTAATGTTGTGGTAGGAGACGACCCTCGTGACCCCGGGCGGGAGGGAGAGAAACCGTTCCGTCAGGTTCGAGCCGATGGAGAAGTGATAGATGACGATGCTTCCGTCCGGCGGGTTTTCGGGAAAGGCACGGATGTCCCGGCAGTCCCTGCGCATGTCGAAGCTCACGTGCCGGTAGTCGGCGAAAAGATCGGACGTGCACCCCCAGTTACGGATCATGGACCGCAGCGCCAGGGCGTAGGAGGTGATGGCGTCGCCCGTGCTCGCCCCGGCGGCCCACTGGTGGACCAGGCGGCCCTGCTTCACGGCCTTCCTCCCGCCAGGCCGGCGCAGGCCTCCTCGATGACGCCCAGTGCCCTCTCCCACGACCACTTCTCGAGGACGAAATCCCTGCCCCGGCGCCCCATGGCGGCGGCACGATCCTCGTCCTCCAGCAGCAGCCGCACCGCCTCTTCGAACTCAAAGGCGTCGCGGTACCACAGACCGCCACCGCTGAGCCGGCAGCGCGCCGCGGTCACGGCTCCCCTCGCGTCGGCGAGGACCGGCCTTCCCGCCAGCCAGGACTCCATCGGCGCCAGGGCGAGGGCTTCCGTGGGCGAGGGCTGACAGGTGGCGAGGGCCGCCGCCAGGCCGTCGGCCTTGTCCTGTTCCCCGAGAAAGTGCAGGTCCAGGACGTAGTCTCTCGCGTGTTCGGGGATGGCGATGGTTTCCTCTCCCGCCAGGACCAGCCGCAGGTCGATCCCGCCGTTGCGGGCGGCGGAGGAGGCGTACTCGATGAGCCGGTCCACTCCCCTGCGCCGCGACCTTCTCCCGGTATAGAAGAGGAAGGGGACTTCTATGCCGTGCCGCTGCCGAAACCCCCGGGGGTGATACTCCGCCATGGGATCGACCCCCGCGGCGCAGGTCGCGACCCGGTCCGGCTCGAGGTCCGCCGCGGAGAGAAGAAGGTCCCTCTCCGTCTCCGACCCCGCCAGCAGCAGCGGCGCCAGGCGGAGCCGCTCTCTCACGATTTCGAGCCGGGCCTCGGGAGCGTCGGGGAGGGCGGGGATGAGCAGGGAGCGTGGAGCGACGGAGGGGAGGCCGAAGAAAGTGGTTCCGCAGACGAGGGGAGAGAAGATGAAGACATCGATCTTTTCTCCCTCGACGCCGAGGTGCTTCACCAGGGCCGCGCTCGCGCCGAGGCCGGCGGCCCAGTGATCCTCCTCCCCCCGGCTCACGGTCTCTCCCCGCCGGATTCTTCTGTCCGCCTCGAGAAAACGGCGGCTGACACGGTGCGGATCCGCCGGGAAGCGGGTGACGGCGTAGCCCTCCTCCTCCACGCGGCCCGGGTGGTAGTGGTTCTTCCAGGTCAACGGGTCACGGACGCAGGTGGTGAGCACCTCCACCCCGTGGCCCCGTGCCGAAAGGCGTTGCGCGAGCTGGCGGATCTGCACCTCCGCCCCCACGGCGGTGACGGGCTCGAAGCGGGGGGAGACGAGGCCTATCCGCAGGGGGCGGCCCATCAATCGGCCGCCGGACCGCTCCGTCGGAGTTCCTCGCGCAGTCTCTCGACCTCGCGCGAAAGCCGGTCGATCTCCCCCCGGGACCACCGGTAGTGGCTCTGCAGGGCCTCGGAAATCTGGCAGTCGAACTCCCTCTGCTGCGAGAAAAGGCGGTAGGTGTAGAAGCGGAGGAGCTTCCAGATGACATTTTTGAGCAGGACCTCAACTCTGCCGAAGCGGCCGCCCTTCGAGACGATCTCGAAATCGCCGTAGTTGACGTCGCTGAGACGCTCCACCACCTGCAGGTGATAGCGCAGAAAGTCCTCCTCCCCCAGTTTCTCCTCGTAGTCGAGGGAGGCGATGCCCGCCAGGTCGTAGTCCTTGTAGGCGCCGGATTCAGTCTTGCGGCGCACGCGCTCCCGGACCTCGCGGACCAGGGCCTCGGCGTCGAGCGCCGGGGCGGTGATCCCGAAGTCTTCCTCCTGCCCTTCGCTCATGGCGGGTGCTTTAGGATTTTTCTCTTCCGCGGATCGCCTTGAGCAGGTCTATGGGGATGGGGAAAAGGGTGGTCGAGTTGTTCTCCGTGGCGATTTCCGAAAGGGTCTGAAGGTAGCGCAGCTGCAGGGCCGAGGGGTGGGCGTCGATGATGTCCGCCGCCTCTCCGAGCTTGGCGGCCGCCTGAAACTCGCCCTCGGCAGCGATGATCTTGGCCCGGCGCTCACGCTCCGCCTCGGCCTGGCGCGCCATGGCCCGCTGCATCTCCTGGGGAAGATCGACGTGCTTGACCTCCACGTTGGCGACCTTGATCCCCCACGGGTCGGTGTGCTTGTCCAGGATGCCCTGCAGCTCGCTGTTGATCTTGTCGCGATGGGCGAGAAGGTCATCCAGCTCGACCTGCCCCAGCACGCTCCGCAGCGTCGTCTGCGAGAGCTGGCTGGTGGCGTCGATGAAGTCTTCCACCTCGATGACCGCCTTCTGGGGATCGATGACCCGGAAGTAAACGACGGCGTTCACCTTGATGGAGACGTTGTCGCGGGTTATGACATCCTGCGGGGGAACGTCCATGACCACGGTCCGCAGGGACATCTTCACCATGCGGTCGATGCCCGGTATGAGAACGATGAGCCCCGGGCCCTTGGACTTGTAGATGCGCCCGAGGCGGAAGATGACGCCCCTCTCGTACTCCTTGAGGATCTTGAACATGTTCGTCACGAGGAAGAACAGTAAAACAGCGATCATACCTACGGTGTAGAGCATCGTCTCAGCCTCCTTCTTCCGGTTCCTTCTTTACGGTCAGCCTGAGCCCGCTGGCGGCGGTGACACGGACCCGATCATCCTTTCGCACCTCTCCCTCTCCCACTTTCCGGGCCTCCCATATTTCGCCGCGGACGAAGATTTTCCCCGACGGCGCCAGGTCCTCCATGGCCTCGCCGATCTCTCCGATGATCCCCTCCAGCCCCGTTGTCGGCCGGCGGCGGTAGGTGGAGACCACGCGCTGGAGGATGACGATGAAGAAGATGGCGGTGAAGGCCACGGTGGGGGCCACGACCTTGAGGGAGGTGCGGAGCCACGGCTCGGGTGAGCGGAAGAGCATCATGGAGCCGATGAAGAGAGCGACAACGCCCGCCAGGGAGAGGAGGCCGAAACTCGTCACCTGTGTCTCGGCGATGAAGAGCGCTATGGCCACAACCATCAGCAGGAGACCAGCGTAGTTCACCGGCAGCGTCTGGAGGCTGTAAAGGGCGAGGATGATGGCGATGGAGCCGATCACGCCGGGGTAGATGGCGCCGGGGTTGGAGAACTCGAAAAAGATTCCCAGCATCCCCAGCATGAGCAGCAGGTAGGCGATGTTCGGGTCGCCCAGGGTGTCCAGGAACCGCCGCCGGAAGTCCATGGGGAAGGGAACGAGCCGCTCACCTTCCGTCTTCAGGGTGACGCCGCCGTCCCCCTTGATCTCCCAGCCCTCGACGGAACGGAGAAGGTCGTCGATGTCCGACGCCACCAGGTCGATCACTCCCTCCTCGAGGGCTTCCTTCTCGGTGAGAGAGACGCTCTCACGGACGGCCTTTTCCGCCCAGTCGGCGTTTCTGCCGCGCCGCTCGGCCAGGCTTCGGATGTAGGCCGCCGAGTCGTTCACCACCTTCTGGTTCATCGTCTCGTCCTGCTTGCCGACGAGGGAAACGGGATGGGCGGCGCCGATAGTGGTCCCGGGGGACATGGCCGCCACGTCGGCGGCGAGGGTGATAAAGGTCCCCGCCGAGGCGGCCCGTGCCC
>JAUWCW010000355.1 GCA_030609125.1 Candidatus Rokuibacteriota bacterium | reverse complement strand
TTTCGTCGTCCCCAAGATCATTGAATGAACGAAAATAAAGACCTCACGAACCTCACTCTCGTCGCCTTCGCCGAAGGCTATCGCCGCGGCGAGTGGTCGAGCGAGGAGGTGACGGCGGCCGTTCTCGAGAGGATCGGCAAGGTGGAGCCCACCGTGAACGCCTACGTCACCGTCGACGCTGAAGGCGCCCTCGCGGCGGCGCGGGAGGCGGACCGGAACGCCCCGGACCCGGAGGAGCGCCCCATTCTCTGGGGGGCCCCGCTGGCGCTGAAGGACAACCTCTGCACCAGGGACCTGCCGACGACCTGCTCGTCCCGAATCCTGGAGAACTTCCGCCCTCCCTACGACGCCACCGTTGTGCTGCGCCTGAGGGACAGCGGCGCGGTCATTCTCGGCAAGACGAACATGGACGAGTTCGCCATGGGGTCTTCGACGGAGAACTCCGCCTTCAAGACCACCCGCAACCCCTGGGACACGGGGATGATCCCCGGAGGCTCTTCCGGAGGGTCCGCCGCCGCCGTCGCCGCCGGGGAGTGCCTGGCGGCCCTCGGATCCGACACGGGCGGCTCCATCCGCCAGCCCGCCGCCTGCTGCGGCGTGACGGCCCTCAAGCCGACCTACGGGCTCGTGTCGCGCTACGGCCTCGTCGCCTTCGCCTCCTCCCTCGATCAGATCGGGCCCCTGGCCGGCACCGTCGAGGACTGCGCCGTCCTCCTGGAGGCCGTGGCCGGGAACGACCACCGTGACTCGACGTCGGCCCCGGTGGAGGTCCCCGGCTATCACGCCCTCCTTGCCGGCGGGGTGGAAGGAATGAAGTTCGGCATCCTCCGCGAGCACCTGGGGGAGGGGGTCGACCCGGCGGTGAGAGAGTCGGTTGAGCGCGCCGTGAAGACGCTCACCTCCCTCGGGGCCGAGGGGCGGGAGATCTCCCTTCCCCACAGCAAATACGCCGTGGCGGCCTACTACATCCTCGCCACCGCCGAGGCCTCCTCCAACCTGGCGCGTTACGACGGGGTCAGGTACGGGTACCGGGCCGACGGCGCGGGCGATCTTTCCGAGCACTACCTCCGGACCCGCCGGGAGGGCTTCGGCGCGGAAGTGAAGCGCCGCATCATGCTGGGGACGTACGTGCTCAGCTCGGGCTACTACGACGCCTACTACCGCAAGGCCCAGCAGGTGAGGACCCTGATCGGCCGGGACTTCACCGAGGCCTTCGACGGGGTGGAGTTCCTCGTCGGCCCCACGGCCCCCACCGCCGCCTTCCCCATCGGCGAGAAGGCGGACGATCCCCTGCAGATGTACCTCTCCGACGTCTTCACCATCTCCGTCAACCTCGCCGGCCTCCCCGCGCTGGCGCTCCCCTGCGGCTTCACCCCGAAGGGGCTGCCCCTGGGCCTGCAGCTGATCGCCGCCCCCTTCCGGGAGGAGACGATCCTGCGAGCGGGCCACGCCTTCCAGGGCGCCACGGACTACCACCTGCGCCGCCCCCCCCGTCTCCCAGCTGAAAGCTGACAGCTGATGGCTGAAAGCTCCCTTATGGCTGACAGCTCCTTTCAAACTGTCATCGGCCTGGAAGTCCACGCCCAGCTGCTGACGGCGAGCAAGATCTTCTGCAGCTGCTCGACGTCCTTCGGCAGCGATCCCAACACCCAGGTCTGCCCCGTCTGTCTCGGCCTGCCGGGGGTCCTGCCCGTCCTCAACGCCCGGGTGGCGGAGTTCGCCTTCCGCACCGCCCTCGGCCTGGGGTGCGACATCCTTCCCGTCAGCCAGTTCGCCCGGAAGAACTACTTCTATCCCGACCTCCCCAAGGGCTACCAGATTTCCCAGTACGAGCTTCCGGTGGCCGTCGGGGGAGGCGTCCAGGTCTTCTCCGGCGGGGTGTCCCGCACCATACGGCTCACGCGGATTCACCTGGAGGAGGACGCGGGGAAGCTGATCCACGGCGGAATTCAGGGCGACACGGGCGCCAGCTACGTCGACCTCAACCGCACCGGCGTCCCCCTGCTGGAGATTGTCAGCGAGCCCGAGATCACCTCCCCCGAGGAGGCGAAGGACTACCTCATGGGCCTGCGCGACATCCTCGTCTACCTGGAGGTCTGCGACGGCAATATGGAACAGGGGAGTTTCCGCTGCGACGCCAACGTCTCTCTCCGACCCCGGGGACAGAAGGATCTGGGGGTCAGGACGGAGCTGAAGAACATGAACTCCTTCCGCAACGTCCAGAAGGCCCTGGAGTTCGAGGTCACCCGTCAGGAGGCGCTCCTGCGGCAGGGGGAGTCGATCGTGCAGGAGACGAGACTCTTCGACCCGCAGCGCGGCGTGACGCTCTCCATGAGGCGCAAGGAGGAGGCCCACGACTACCGCTACTTCCCCGATCCGGACCTGGTTCCACTGGAGGCCGACCCGGCCTGGATCGACGGGATCCGCCGCGGCCTCCCCGAGCTTCCCGCCGGCAAGCGGCGGCGCTTCACCGGGGAGTACGGCATTCCGGAGTACGCCGCCGCCGTCCTGACCGCCTCCCGCGACCTGGCGGACTACTTCGAGGCCGCCGCGGCCGCCTCCTCCAGCCCCAAGGAGGTGAGCAACTGGATCATGGGTGAGCTGCTCAGGGAGATGAAGGGCGGCGAAAGCACCTTCCGGGAATGTTCCGTCCCGCCGGAGCAGCTCGCTTCCCTGCTGGGACTGATCGACGAGGGGAAGATCAACCGGAAGATG
>JAUWCW010000209.1 GCA_030609125.1 Candidatus Rokuibacteriota bacterium | reverse complement strand
TCCGACAGCTCCCGAGGGAGGTTTCACCCCCAGAACCGCCGACAGCGTCGGGGCGATGTCGGCGGGCTGGACGGGCCGGGCCACCTTCTGCGCCCTCACGCCGGCGCCGGCGAAGATGACCGGCACGAAGGTGTCGTAGCGCCAGGGCGAGCCGTGCATGGCGCAGAGGGGGATCGTCTCGGCCTCGTAGAGGAACCAGTAGGGCTCCTGGACGACGTAGACGTCGCCGGAACGCTTGGGGTGGAAGTTGCGCCGGACCTGCTCGACAAGGGGTGCGTTCGGGACCCCTCCCTCCCGCAGGGCGGTGCTCGAGAGGGCCAGGGCAACGCCGTCGAACTTCATCAGCTCGGCGGCGACGGCCTCCTCGACCTCCCTTCTGTCGAGCCCCTTCTCGGCGATGACCTCGCGGTTGAGGTAGAGGTAGGGGTGGTAGTAGGTCTCCACCAGCTCGCCGGCGACGCCGAAGCGTTTCTTGAGGGCCTCGATGGCCGGGGCGGTGTCCATCTCCTTCGGGTTCAGCCTCTTCGCCCCGAAGCCCAGGCTCGCCATGTACTCCGGCGCCTCGGGAGCGCCATGGTCGGCGGAGAGGACAATCAGGGTGCGATCGAGGCCGACCTTTTCGTCGACGAAACGCAGGAGGTCGGCGAGGGTCCTGTCGAGGCGCAGAATATTGTCCTCGCTCTCGAGGCTCGAGGGCCCGAAGAGGTGCCCCACGTAGTCCGTCGAGGAGAAGCTGATGGAGAGGTAGTCGGTGACCTCGTCCTGACCGATCTGCTCCTTCTCGATCAGCTTCTTGGCGAAGTCGAGGGTCAGCTCGTCGCCGGCGGGGCTGAGGGTGAGCAGGGTGTAGTAATACTTCTCTCCCGACTCGCTGTAGGGGTGCGGAAAGACCCGGCCAAAGCCGGGAAAGTCCGTCTCGTAAGATCGGTCGTCACCGTCGCCGTGGAGGTAGGTGGACTGCTCACGCATCAGTTCCCAGAACATGCCCTGGTAGCGATCGGCGGGGTGCAGGTTGTTCCACTCCGCCACCCAGGGGGGATACTCGTCGTAGTAGCAGGTCGTGGTGATGAAGTCCCCCGTCTTCTTGGAGAACCAGAAGGCCTTGCCGGCGTGGCCGGCCATGGAGACGGCCCCCCGGTCCTTGACGGAGACGCCGAAGACCTTCGCCCGCCCCGCTGTGTGGACGGCCAGTTCGTCGCCGAAGGTCGTCGTGAGAATGTTCGCGGCGGAGCGGCCCGTGACCTTCGCTACCTTCTGGGTGGGGTCGATCTCCGTCTCCCTGTTCACCCCGGCGCCGGCGGTGAGCAGTTCGCAGCTGCCGTCCTCGATGTTGTAGGTGAGGGCGCCCGTCTCGCGGTCGAACCAGACGTTGGCCACCATGCCGCTGGCCGCGGGCTTGTCGCCCGTGGCGAGGATGGTGTGGCCCACGATCGTCTCGGTGTTGGAGTGCCGGTAGTGGGCGTTGCCGTAGACGGTGCCGTTCTCCGTGAGCCGGCGGAAACCGCCCCTTCCCAGGCGGTCGAGGTAGCGCCCCGGCATGTCTCCCCGGAGGCCGTCAACGGTGATCTGGAGGATGAGCTTAGGAGGGGGGGGCTCCGCCCCGGAGCAGGGAGGCGGCGCCGGCGTGAGCGGAAGAACCATGAGTGCTGCGACTGTCAGGCCCAGGTACTTCGACAGTTTCGACTTCATGACGAAACCTCTTTTCGTTTATCCCCTCACCCTTCCCTCTCCCCAGAGGGGAGAGGGGGGTCCATTTACCGTTCCCCTCACCTTAACCTCTCCCCCCCCGGGGGAGAGGGGAGGGTGAGGGGGACATTGGCATGCAAACTCGTCACGGCGTGTACCATATCGGCGAGGTGTAGGCCCGCTCCTGGTGGACCGCCCTCACCTCCTTGCCCAGCTCGATGCCGAAGCGCTTTGCGTCGTAGGCCGTCCAGCGGGGCGTCGGGATCTCGATCACCCGGGTGTAGTAGAAGGCCCGCGCGCCGGGATCGAAGTCAGGGTCCTTCCAGACCGTGATCAACTCGCCGGCGCCGATGGTGTTAGTCCAGACGGCGTTCTTCACGTCGACGGTGTTACCCACCGGGGGGAGCTTCCCGTCGGCTCCGGGCGTGCGGTCGCCGCCCCAGGCAACGTCGTAGACCTTCTCACCGACCTCACCTTTGCCGTCGACCCAACCCTTGACGATCTGAATGCGATCGAGGTTGGCGCCGATGGGATCCTTCAGGGCCGCCACGAGGAAGGTCGGGGCCTTGCCCCCGGGGGCCTTGCTCAGGTCACCGCCCATGGGCACGCCTTTCCCGTAGCCGGCGGCGGCGGGGCTCCGCGTGGCGGCGTCTTCAGCCGTGAAATTCCATCCTCCGAAGAAGCGCACCAGCATCCGCGGCCCCGTCGTGGCGTAGACCTCCTTGCGCTCCATGGCGTCGAAGAGGGCCTCGCGGGTGTTCTCCGTCGCCCAGACTCCCGCGTAGCCCGACGCCGCCTGCTCCCAGCCTATGATCATGCCGTTCTCGGTCTTCATGAACGGATGTGTCATGCGCTCGGGACCGGGCTCGGAGCCGGAGTGCTTGCCGAAGAAGTTCTCCTCCGCCGCCGTGGCCAGGGAGGTGTGGGAGTCGGTGCTGCCGATCATACCGAACTTGTAGGGGTTCACCCCCGTCTCCTGCTCGATCTTGAGACCAAGCTTCAGGGCCGAGCGGCCGTACTCGTGCCGGAGCATCCCGTCCTTCTTCGGCTCGCTCAGGTTGAGGTTGCCGGCGTCCCAGGTCTCGTAGTCGGCGAACTCGTCGTTCGGTGAGAGGAAGGAGTGGGCTTCGCCGTCGCCCTTGATCTGCGTCACCTCGTAGAGAGGCTCCCAGCGGATGCGCTCGGCGGCGTATTCCCGGGTGATGGGGTCGCCGTTCATGCGTGCGAGGGCGAACATCATTCCGTTCGAGAGGTTGCCGTTGTGGGGGATGGCGAGGAGGCGGCCGCCGGTCTTCTCCTCGTAGGCATCCAGCACTGCCCAGAGATCCTCGGGGTCGATGCTGTCCGCGGCCGTGAAGGGCAGGACCCTCCTCGCCAGGTCCCCGTCGTCCCGGAAGATGACGACCCGGTGCAGGTTGTTCCCGGGAGGGGCCAGGGAAGTCCACTCGTAGCCGATGAAGGCGGTGAAGCGTCCCGGATCGTTGTACTTCTCCGCCGCTTCGATGACCTCGTCCCAGACGGGGCGCATGAGTTTCGGGTCGTTGGTCTCCCAGGGGAGTTCCCCTCTCGAGAAGCCGTCGATGAGTTCCAGGGCCGCCTTGACCGATTCCTCGCCGCCGGCGTTTACCATCTCGTTCCACCTCCGGCCCTGCTCTTCGGCCATAACCCAAGGCGCTCCCGAGAAAAGGGCGTCGAAGAAGCCCATGCCGTCGGAGTGGTCGGCGGCGACGAGAAAGTCCAGGGGGCGGGAGAGCTTGACACGCTGCCCCGTGGCCGAGACGACCTCCTCGCCCCGGGCAAAGCGGTGGGCCTCGTCGAGACCGAGGCGGTTGCCGAAGGCGCCGGCATCCATAGAGAGGGCGGTGTGCAGGTGCGTGTCGCCCCAGAAGACCCGCTTCGGGTAGCCCTTGCCCGCGTAGGGAGAATAGGTGGGCTTCGTCTCGGGGAAATTCTCCTTGGCCATGTACTCTACCCCCATCCCGGTGGAAGTCCCGGCCGGGACGGGCGCCGGTGTGAGGGGAATAACCATGAGTACTGCGAGTGTCAGGCCCAGGTACTTCGAGAAATTCCACTTCATGATGAGACCTCCTTTCGTTTATTCGTTCCCCTCACCTTAAATCCTCTCCCCGGGGGGGGGAGAGGGCCAGGGTGAGGGGCATGCACGCAAACCCGTTACGGCGTGTACCAGATCGGGGAGGTGTAGGCCCGCTCCTGGGTGACCATGGGCACTTCCTTGTCCATGGTGACACCGAAACGTTTGGCGTCATAGGCGGTCCAGCGGGGGGTGGGGATCTCGATGACCCGGGCGTAGTAGAAGGCCGGGAGCTTCGCGTCGAAGTCCGGGTCCTCCCAGACGGTGATGAGCTCCGCCTCGCCTATGGTGTTGGTCCAGGTGGCGCTGGGGACGTCCACGGTGTTGCCCACCGGCGGGAGCTTACCGTCGGTGGGGGTGCGCCCGTCGGACCAGGCGACGTCGTAGACCTTCTCCTGCGTTGTGCCCGCGGCGTCGACCCAGCCCTTGACGATCTGGATGCGGTCCAGGTTGCCCCGGTAGGGGTCCCGCAGGGCGGCCACGAGGAAGGCCGGGGCCTTGCCGGCGGGTGCCATGCTCAGGTCGCCGCCCATGGAGACACCTTTCGAGTAGCCGATCATCCCTGGCGCGCGGGCCTGGGCGTCTTCAGGGGTGAAATCATAGCCGCCGAAGAACCAGACCGTCATCCGCGGGCCGGTGGTGGCGTAGACCTCCTTGCGCTTCATGGCGTCGAAGATCGCCTCCC
>JAUWCW010000322.1 GCA_030609125.1 Candidatus Rokuibacteriota bacterium | reverse complement strand
AGGCCTTGGTGGAGGCCACACCGATCTCCGGACCGGCGTGGGTGGTGAGGACGCCGTCGGCCTCCCGCGCCAGGCTGCTGCCGACGACGTTGCAGATCCCGAGACGGTACCCGTCTTCGCCCGCGGCCTCGCCGAAGGCGGCCAGGGTGTCCGCCGTTTCCCCCGACTGCGACACGGCCACAGTCAGCACATCCGGCTCACTGACCGCCCCCCGGTAGCGGAACTCCGAGGCGAGGTCGACCTCCGTCGGCACGCCGGCGATCCGCTCTATCATGTGCTCGCCGGCGAGGCAGGCGTAGTAGGACGTGCCGCAGGCGAGGAGGCGGACCCGCCGGAATCTCTTTGCCCGCGACTTCTTCAATCCGGTCTCCTCGAGGAGGATCTTTCCCTTCTCCTCGCTGAAGCGCCCGCGGAAGGTGTTGAGGCAGGCCTCCTTCTGCTCGTGGATCTCCTTGAGCATGAAGTGCTTGAACCCGCCCCGTTCGACGGAAACCGGGTCCCAGGGGATGGTCTCGGTCTTCTTGCGGCGTGTTTTCCCCTTGTCGGTGGTGACCCTTACCCCGTCCCGGCCGATGAAAGCCACCTCGCCGTTCTCGAGGTAGGTGACCTCCCGGGTGTGGCTGACGATGGCGGGAACATCGGAGGCGAGAAAGTTCTCGCCCTTCCCCCGGCCGACGATGAGCGGGCTTCCCTCCCGGGCGGCCACGATGACCGCCGGCTCGTCACGGCAGATGATTCCCAGGGCGTAGGAACCTTTCAGGTCGGCGAGGGCCCTGAAGACCGCCTGGCGCAGATCGCCTTTCCAGTAGTGGTGCAGCAGAACGGCCACCACCTCCGTGTCGGTCTCGGAATCAAATCGGTGCCCCGCGGCCTCGAGCCTCTTCTTCAGGGCCAGGTGGTTCTCTATGATCCCGTTGTGGACCACCACGAAGGGACCCGCGGCGTGGGGGTGGGCGTTCTCCTCACTGGGCCGCCCGTGGGTGGCCCAGCGGGTGTGTCCCAGACCCACCTTCCCCTTCAGGGCCCTGCGGCGGATCAATTCCTCCAGACTCGCTATCTTGCCCACGCTCCGGCGCGTCTCGATCCCCTTTTTCGAGAGGACCGAAACCCCGGCGGAGTCGTAGCCCCGGTACTCGAGGCGGCGAAGCCCCTCGAGGAGGACCGGTGTGGCCTCCCTCTCTCCTATGTAGCCGATGATTCCGCACATGATATTTTTCAGCTATCAGCTATAAGCTGTCAGCTGTCAGATGTCGGCTGTCAGCTATGCTTCGACTTCCTCCTGAGGTATCGCGCTGCTATCCCCTTCTTGTGCTCCTGCGGCGCCCGGGAAAGGGCGAGGGTTCCGGGCGGCACGTCCCGCGTTATGGTCGACCCCGCCCCGACGAGGGCCCCCCGGCCGATGCGCACGGGCGCCACGAGCTCGGTGTTGCTCCCCACGAAGACGCCGTCTTCGATAACCGTCCGCCACTTCTTCACGCCGTCGTAGTTGCAGGTGATGGTCCCCGCCCCGATGTTGACGCCCTCCCCCACGGCGGCGTTGCCGATGTAGCTGAGGTGGCCCGCCTTCGAGCCTTTCCCTATCCGGCTCCCTTTCACCTCCACGAAGTTGCCGACCTTGACCCCACGGGCGAGCTCCGAGCCGGGACGAAGGTGGGTAAAGGGGCCGATGCGGCAGTGGTCCGCCACCTTCGAGCTCTCGATGACGCAGCTGTCGGTGACGAGGACCGACCCGCCGATGCTGCTGCTTCGCACCCGGACCATGGGGCCGAGGCGGCACTTTCTGCCGATGCGGGTCTCCCCTTCCAGGGTGGTCATGGGAAGAAGGGTGGTGTCGGCACCGACCCGCACCTGCGGCTCGACCCAGGTCGTTGCCGGGTCGACGACGGTGACCCCCGACTCCATGAGGGCACGGAGCTTGCGGTGCCGGAGTATTTCCCCGGCCCGGGCCAATTCGGCGCGGCTGTTGATGCCGAGAGCCTCGTCTGCGTCCTTCGTCAGCAGACCGTTCACCGCGAGGCCGGCATCGACGGCGAGAGCCACCACGTCGGTGAGGTAGTACTCGCCCTGGCTGTTGTTGCGCCGCAGACGTCCCAGGGCCCCGGCGAGAAAGGGGCCGTCAAAGCAGTAGGTGCCCGTGTTTATCTCTCCGACGGCGCGCTCCGCCGGTGTGGCGTCCTTTTCCTCCCGAATGGCTTCGATGCGCCTTTTCGGCCCCCGAAGGATCCTCCCGTACCCCCGGGGGTCGTCGACGACGGTGGTGAGAATGGAGACCGCCGCGCCGGTCCGGCGGTGGCTCGCGATCAGCCGCCTGAGGGTCTTCACCGTCAGCAGGGGGGTGTCTCCCGAGAGCACCAGCACATCCCGCTTTCCGGCCAGCAGGGCCCCGGCCTGGCGCACCGCGTGGCCCGTGCCGAGCTGTTTTGTCTGGCTGACGGTCTCAAATTCCTTTTCCGGAAGAAAGGAGGTCACTTCCTCCGCCATGTGTCCCACCACCACCGCCTTTCTGTCGGCCCCCACGGAACGGGCGAGGTCAAGGGCATAGGAGAGCATGGGCCGGCCGAGGACCGGGTGAAGGACCTTGGCCGTGTCGGACTTCATCCGCGTTCCCTTGCCGGCGGCGAGGATCAGGACGGAGAGGGGTCTTTTCTTCATGGCACTTGATTCTAGATGAAAATCGGGGTTCAGCACAAGCCGCGGGAACTTCCGCCTGCCGTCTCGTGCCCCCTCACCCTACCCTCATCACCTTTCCTCCTCCAGGCAGCGCTCTCCGGCGTACTGGATAGCGACGGCCCCGAGCGGCGCCGTGAGGAGAATGGAGAGGACCGCCACCGCCAGGATGACCTCCCCTCCCGGAACTCCCATGGTGAGGGGAACGGCGCCGATGGCGGCCTGCACCGTGGCCTTGGGGAGGTAGGAGATGACGGTGAAGAGGCGCTCTTTCGGGTTCAGCTCGCTGCCGAGGACCGAGAGCCAGGTCCCGGCGCTGCGGAAGACGAGGCCCAGGGCGATGACGGCGCTGCCGGCGAGCCCCGCCTT
>JAUWCW010000257.1 GCA_030609125.1 Candidatus Rokuibacteriota bacterium | reverse complement strand
GAAAGCATAAAACTCGCAAAGGGAGTCGAAAGATTCATAAATAAACAGAGCAGTCTTGCTACCATCTCAGATACGAGAACGGAGTCCCAGGTTCGCCTGAGGCAGGCCGAAAAAGAGTACCGGGATCTCTTCTCCAACGCCGTGGAGGGGATATTCCGGACAACCCCGGGAGGGAAGCTGTTGGCGGCCAACGCGTCCCTGGCCGCGATGCTGGGCTACGGCTCCCCCGAGGAGATGCTGGCGAACACCGATGACGTGACGAGTCACTATCTGCTCGCCGGGGACCGGGCCTTGTTCATTCGCAGGCTGGAGAAGGAAGACCAGGTGCGGGGCGCGCAGTTTCAGCTTCGCCGCAGGGACGGTTCGAGCTTCTGGGCCATGATCTCCGCCCACGCCGTGCGCGACGGCACGGGAGCCATGGCAGGGATCGAGGGCGGAATCATCGACATTTCGGAAAAAAAGAAGCGCGAGGAAGCGGAAAACAGGCGGAAAATAGCGGAAACAGCCCATCGCGTGAAATCGGAGCTCCTCGCAGTGCTGGAGAGGAAAAACAGGGAACTTGAGGAAGCTCTCGCCACGCTGCAGCAGACCCGGAGAAAGCTCCTGCAGTCGGAGAAGATGGCCGCCATCGGGACCATGGCCGGCGGCGTCGCCCACGACCTGAACAACATACTCTCGGGGATCGTGGGCTATCCCGACCTGCTTCTCATGCGGCTCCCCGAGGGAAGCGACCTGCGCAGCAGCGTAGAGGTGATAAAGGAGTCGGGCACGCGGGCCGCCGCGGTGGTGTCCGACCTGCTCACCCTCGCCCGCGGTGTCGCCTACAACACGGTGATTTTCGACATCAACCACCTCGTCGAAAAGCACCTGCAGTCCGCCGAATACGAGCAGCTGAGGCTGCGTTTCCCGGGTGTCCGGCTCAGCTCCCGCCTGGCCGAAGACATCCTCTACGCCAAGTGCTCACCGGTCCACATCCAGAAAGTCATCATGAACCTCGTGACGAACGCCTTTGAGGCCATCAACACCAAAGGCGCCATTGTCATAACGACCGGGAACGTTACGGTAGGCTCCCTGGACG
Organism: Candidatus Rokuibacteriota bacterium; assembly: GCA_030609125.1. Classification (GTDB taxonomy): domain Bacteria; phylum JAUVQV01; class JAUVQV01; order JAUVQV01; family JAUVQV01; genus JAUWCW01. Next base: position 2,674 of record JAUWCW010000257.1, on the reverse strand, counting down.
CCATGACCCGATCTGTGGCACCCGGGGAGTACGTCGTTCTGCGGGTGTCAGACAGCGGTCCCGGCATCTCCGAGAAGGACCTGGATCACATTTTCGAGCCTTTTTACACGAAGAAACTCTTCGGGCGCAGCGGCACGGGCCTGGGGCTGGCCGTGGTGTGGAACACCATGCGGGAGCACGGAGGAACCGCCACCGCCAAAAGCGACGAGAACGGGGCGACGTTTTCCATCTATCTGCCCGCGAGCCGGAAGGGTGCGCCCGCCGAAGACGACGGGGACTCTTCCCTGGCGGAACTGAAAGGCACCGGAACCGTTCTCGTGGTCGACGACGAGAGCATGCTGCGGAGAATCGCCGACACGATGCTCACCACCCTCGGCTACACCGCCGTCAGCGTCTCCTCCGGCGAAGAGGCGGTCGATTACCTTCGGGAGAACCCGGCCGACCTGGTCCTCCTCGACATGCTCATGCCACCAGGCATGGACGGCTACGAGACGTACAGGCGGATCGCCGGGATCAAGCCGGCCCAGAAGACGATCATCACCAGCGGCTACGCCGAACACAACAGCATGGCAAAAGCCCGGGAACTGGGAATCGGCAGCTTCCTCAAGAAGCCCTACACCATCGAGCAACTGGGCCAGGCCGTCAAGAACGAGCTGGGGTGAGCGGAAGAGGCGGTCCTACTTCTGTCTTTCTTCAAGGCGCCGCATGACGTCATCGAAGTAGTCCCGGGCCCTGAGCTTCCCTTCCAGAATCTCGGCCAGCTTCTTCCGAAGCTCGGTTATTGAAACCGGGTTGTTCTCCCCCAGCACGTAGGTGGGTGTTCTCATATACATCATGGGAGTTCCCCTGTACCTGCTCTCCATATCCATGATGTACTGTTCGTAGATGTCCTCAAAGACGTCGATCTCCCGGGAGACAGTCTCGGAGAGATGCCCCCTGATCCCCGTCAGGTTCTTGGTGTACCTCACCCATTTTTCGGCATTCTTCGGCGTCGCCCACGACATGAGAAAGTCGACGGCCGCATCCCTGTTCGCGCTCTTCTTCATGACCGCGAACGTGGGGGTGTAGTCCCCGATGAGCCCGTTGGCTTTTCCCATGACGGGATTCTCCAGGGGCCTCATCTTTTCGCTTTCTTCGACGTCGAGGCCGCGAAAATTGCTGTACATGAACGTTCCCGCCATGATGAAAAGGGCGTCGTCGTCGAAGAGGAACTCCTCCTTGAAGTCGTTGAACGTCAGTCTCTCCCAGCCCGGATTCACAACCGGCTGGCAGGCGGAGAGCTTCTCGAACGCCAGAAGGGTCTGCAGGAACGCCTCTTTCTTCTTCGCGTTGAAGGTTTTTTCGACGGCCGACGGAAAATCCTCGAACTGCGACTTGAACAGGTTTTCGAAAAGGAGGTCTATTCTGTTCCATGAGCTCAGCTTGATGAACGAGACGGAAGTGCCGTTGTCCCGGTTGTACCGCTCCAGCTTTTCAGCGTAGCCCAGCAGGTCGTCAAAGGTCATGTCTCTTTCCTTGACGGCGAGACCCGCTCTCGCGGCAACCTCGGTGTTGTACCACATGCTCTGAATGTAACTTTCGACAAAGGGGGCCGTGAGATTGCCGCCGACCTTCTCCCTGTATCTGGGGTCCTGAACGATGAAGTCCTTCTGCGAATCAGCGAAGCCGGGAACGCCGGAGAAGTCCACGACGTGCTCCCTGACCCAGTGCGGATCCTGCAGATGTTCGGTCACGTGCTCGTAGACCGCGACGTCCAGATAGATGATGTCCCAGACTATCTCTCCCGTCTCCACCATCCGGATGATGGCGTGGGCGGCCCTCTTCTTGTAGGCGGGGTCGGGGCCTTCCAGGTCCCTGTTGAAAACGAGATTGATCTTCACGTTCGGGTGCAGGAACTCGTATTCCTTCTTGACTTCATACACCAGGTTCTCTCTCTTCTCCTCGCCCTTCCAGTGACCTATCCAGTTGATTTGAATCTGCCCTGCATCAGCGGTCGTCGAGACAGGCTCCGCCCTTTCGACGGCGCCTTTCCCTACACTTCCCGAATCATCCCTGTCGCCAGCGGGACCGCACCCGGCGGCGAGCGCCAAGGCGAAGCAGGCCGACAGCGCCAAGGGTGCCCAACGCGCTGACCGCATCACGGCCGATCTTTCCCCGGCGCCTGAATTCTACCCATGTGACAATTGTTTCCATCAGCCGCGGGTTGTCAACTGTCCGCAGCCTCCGGCTTGACAGCCTCCGGCCAGAGAGGAGAATACACTTTGACATGAGGCCGAAACCCGAGAAGTCGCAGTGGGAGCTCAGGAACGAAAAAAACAAGGCCAACGTCCGCTGGCTCTTCATCCTCGCCGTCACCGGCTACTTCACCTACGTCCTGAAAAACGGCCCGCTTCCAGCTGAAGGGTCGGCGGCCTATTTCAACTGGTTGTACATCGGGGCGCTGGTCTCGGCGTACTCTCTCGCCAACGCCGGCATCCACTTATACCTGGCCCGAAACGATCGGGCGGGAAAGAGCCTGCCTCCCGGCGTCAAGTACCTCACCATGCTCCTCGACCTCGTCGTCGTCTCCCTGGTCATCGTGCCGACAGGCGGTGAAAAGAGCATGTTTTTCCTTCTCTATATCGTCGTCATCATCTCCAACAGCATGCGGTACGGCATCCAGGCGGGCATCGTC
>JAUWCW010000274.1 GCA_030609125.1 Candidatus Rokuibacteriota bacterium | reverse complement strand
GGCGGAGAACGCCGCCTTCGCGGAGCGGCTCGCGGCGGAGGGCATAATCTTCATCGGCCCCCCCGCCCGGGCAATGCAGCTCATGGGGGACAAGATATCCTCCAAGAAGATCGCCGTCGAGGCCGGGGTCAGCACCATTCCGGGATCGGCAGGTTCCGTGGCGAGCGCCGGCGAAGCCCTCCGGGAGGCACGGCGCCTCGGCTACCCGGTGATGCTCAAGGCCAGCGCGGGAGGCGGCGGCAAGGGGATGCGCGTCGCCCGCGACGACGACGAGTGCCGCGAGGCCTTCGAGAGGGCAGTCGGCGAGGCGCGATCGAGCTTCGGCGACGAACGGATTCTCATCGAAAAGTTCATCGAGCGCACGCGCCACATCGAGATACAGGTGGTGGCGGACAACCACGGGACTTACCTTCACTTCGGCGAACGTGAGTGCTCCCTGCAGCGGCGCCACCAGAAGGTCATCGAGGAGTCTCCCTCTCCCTTCATCGACGCCGCCACGAGGGAGTCCATGGGGGAGCAGGCCCTGACCCTGGCGCGGGCGGTGGGCTACCGCTCGGCGGGAACGGTGGAGTTCGTCGTCGACCCGGAGCGCAACTTCTACTTCCTGGAGATGAACACCCGGCTGCAGGTGGAGCACCCCGTCACGGAGCTCGTCACCGGCTGCGACCTGGTGGAGCTGATGCTCCGCGTTGCCGCCGGCGAAGAGCTCGCGCTTACCCAGGCGGACGTTACCCTCAAGGGGTGGGCCATGGAAGCGCGGGTTTACGCCGAAGATCCCTTCCGGGGGTTCCTCCCCTCCGCCGGCCGCCTCACCCGGTACCTGCCGCCCCCCGAAACCAGCTTCGTTCGCGTCGACAGCGGCGTCACCGAGGGGAGCACCATCCCGATCTACTACGACCCGATGATAGCCAAGCTCATCACCTCCGGAGCATCCCGGGAAGAGGCGGCGGCGAAGATGCGCCGCGCCCTGGACGAGTTCTTCATCCGGGGCGTGGAGCACAACATTGCCTTTCTTTCGGCCCTCGTCACTCACCCCCGGTTCACCGAGGGTGACATCGATACCGCCATGATCGCCGAGGAGTACCCCGACGGCTTTCACCCCGCCGACGCGCCCCACGACAGGCCGGAACTGATAGCCGCCGTGGCGGCCTCCGTCCACCGCCGGCACCTGGACTGCAACCGCCGGATAAGCGGCCAGCTGAAGGGATACGAAAAGAGCGTCACCGACCAGTGGGTCGTCGTCATGGCGGGAAAGCACGTCCGCCTCGCCGTGGTTCCCGTCGACGGAGGACACGACGTCACCATCGACGGTGAGGTCTTTGCCGTCAGGACCGACTGGAGCTTCGGCAGGCCCCTCCTTCACGGCACGGTGAACGGAGAGCCCCTGTGCGTGCAGGTCGAGCGCCGGGACGCCTGGTACCGGCTCACCCACTCCGGCTCCCAGGTGGACGTTCTCGTTCTCAGGCCGTCGGCGGGGGAGCTCTACCGCTTCATGCCGGAGAAATCGGCCGCCGACCACTCCACCACCATCAGGTCTCCCATGCCGGGCCTTCTCGTCTCCATTGACGTCACCCCGGGCCAGAGGGTCAAGGCCGGGGAGAAAGTGGCCGTGGTGGAGGCGATGAAGATGGAGAACACGCTCTTCGCCGACCAGGAGGGGACGGTCGCCGCCGTGCACGCCGCCCCGGGCGACAGTCTCATGGTCGATCAGCCCATCGTGGAATTCGAGCCGTGAAGTCCACGCAAGTTCGCTGACCACCGGGCAAATCCGCTGGAGGGGACCGCGGCGGAGCACCGCTGAACCCGGACCCTGCAAACCGTGAGGAACCGGAGAGTATGGGCGATCTGATCATCAGCGTCCTCGTGCGCAGCGCCGGGCTGCTGGTCTTTCTCGCCGCCCTCGCCCTCACCGGCAGGGCCGTGCGCGAAAGCCTCGGCGCGGAGATAGAGGAGGGAACAGAGCGGCTGCTCTGGGACCTGGTCCTGGGAACGGCGGCGGTGGCCGTGCTGATCACTATCGGCGGTTTCCTCGGCCTGTACCGGCTCTCTTTCTTCGTGCCGGTCCTTGCCCTGGGCCCCCTGCTCTGCATCCGGGATGTGAAGTCCCTCGGCCTCCGGAGAGACCCTTCTTTCACGCCGGCGCGCCCGCACGGCTCAACGGAGTGGGTCGCCGCCGCCGGAGCGGGCGCCTGCGCTCTGGCGGTCTTCGCCGGCGCCCTGGTCCCGGAGACCTTCTATGACGCCCTCTACTACCACCTCGGGCTCCCGTCCCAGTACCTTCTGCAGCATACGATCGCCACCCGGCCGGCAGTGGTGCACAGCGCCTTCCCCGCCTACCACGACTCTCTCCTGGGCGCGCTGCTGGCCCTCGGCGGGGCGCCCCTGGCCAGGCTCTTCACCTTCGCGGTCTATCTCTTCGGCGGCCTTTCGTGCGGCCTCCTGGCGCGCCGGCTTCTCGGGACGGGCGGCGGGCCGGCGGCGCTTCTTCTCATGAGCATCCCCGGCATCGTCATCATGAGCTCCATGACAAACGTCGACACCGGCATGCTCTGGTACTCGGCCATGGCCCTTGCCGGGGCGGCACGGGCAAGCGGGAGCCGGGGAGCGGAACGCCGCCGCTGGTCCATCCTCTCCGCCATCCCCCTGGGGATGGCCGTCGGATCCAAGTACACCGGCCTGTTCCTGCTCCCCATTCCGGCGCTGGTCCTTCTGGCGTCGGGGGAAGAGAGTCCCCTCAAGAGGCTCCGGTCGGTGTCGTGGCTGGCGGGCACGGCGCTTCTGGTGGCGTCCCCCTGGTACCTGCGCAACCTGGCGGTCTACGGCAATCCGGTCTTTCCGGCCCTCGACAGCCTCTTCGGCCCCACCCAGGCCGGCCAGTGGGCGCTGGAGAACCTGAAAAAAGACCTCTCCCGGCTTCCTCTGCCTTTGCGGGAGATGGGGAACCTTCCCGGGCTCCTTTCCTCCTCCAGACTCCACCTCGGCGCCGGAGCGGAGCTCGGCTGGGGAGTGCTGGTGCTCCTCCCCTCGGCCCTTGCCGCAGCAATCTCGAAGAAGGCGTTCCGACCCTATCTCGCCGGTGCGGCAGTCTTCGTGCTCCTCTGGGGCGCCAACCATGCCGCCGTCCGCTACCTCTACCCGATATTTCCCCTCTTCGCCGCCGCCGGCGGCTGGGCGGTGGCTGTTTCCGGGGAGCGCCGCCGCCTGCTGCGCCTCCTGATCTCCCTCGCCCTGGCGGTCATGGTCGCCTTCAATCTCCTCGCCGCCGGCCGGGTCCTGGTCGGACAGTTCGGCGGCCGCCGGATTCTGACCGGCTATCTGACGGGAAGAATCTCAGCGGGAAAGTACCTCACCGCCATGCTCCCCTATTACGAAATGGCCATCTGGATGATCGCCAATCTTCCTTCGGGCGCGCAGGTCCTCTTCCTCGGCGAGACCCGGGTGCTGTACGTTGAGAGGGTGGTGCACTTCAGCTCAGCCTACGACTACACCGACATCGTCAGGTGGATGCGCGAGAGCCCCGACGACGACGCCTTCCGTG
>JAUWCW010000217.1 GCA_030609125.1 Candidatus Rokuibacteriota bacterium | reverse complement strand
GCGCCTTGTCGCCGGGCCTTATCTCAGGGCCCACAAGCGTGAGGGCGCTGCCCTTCATGGTGATCACATTCTCTCTTTCCATGACAACCCTCCTTTCAATCGCTGTTGCTGGATAAGATCTTTCTTTACTTTGATACCCGGGAGCCGCACCGGTTTCAGGGCGCACCTGCTCTCCGCCCCGGAAGAGCCCTGCCCGGGCACGGGTGGAAAGGCCTGCAAGGACCCCCGTGGCGGCGCCGGCGGCGTCCATGAGGATGTCCACTGCGGAAGGGTATCTCCCCACCACGAAGGACTGATGATACTCATCGAGCAGGCCGTATCCGACAGCCAGGCACCACGCCAGAAACCATCGCGGCCGCGTCTCCCCCAGGGCCCTGGCGAGAAGGAAGCCGAGGACGGCGTATCCGAGAAAGTGCGCCGGTTTGTCCCACCCCCCGGGAAGCGGGATATCGTCACCGGGACGGCCCGAGGCGAACCAGATCACACCCATGGCGCAGAGGGCCAGAAAAAGGTAGCGGCGGTTCACGGGAGGGCTGTTCCGGACCACCGCGCCTATTGAATCTGCCCGAGGAGATCTTCGACCCGGGCGGCGAGCTGCCCGAGGGGAGCGGCGGATTGCTCGCCGGTCCGGCGGATCCTTATCTCCCCTTCGCCCCTCTTGTAGGACTTGCCTCCGATGACGACCCGCACGGGACAGCCGATCAGGTCGGCGTCCTTGAACTTGACACCCGGCCTCTCGTCCCGGTCATCCCAAAGGACATCAACCCCCCTGTCCTCGAGCTCCCCGACCAGCTTTTCCGAGGCTTCCATGAGGACCTGCTCCCTCACGTTGAGCGTCAGGAGAACAACCTCAAAAGGCGCTATGGGAACAGGCCATATGATGCCGTCGCCGTCGTGATTCTGCTCTATCGCAGCCGCCACTGTTCTGCCCGTGCCGATGCCGTAGCAGCCCATGACGATGCTCTTCTCCTCGCTATTTTCGTCGAGATATCTCGCTCCCATGGCATCACTGTACTTCGTGCCGAGCTTGAAGACGTGGCCCACCTCGATCCCGCGAACCTTCTCCATCGCGGCGCGGCAGCGAGGACAGGGATCGCCGGCGTCCGCCGCCTTGACGTCGGCCCACTCGGATGCGGCGAAGTCCCTCCCGAAGTTGACGTTCACCAGGTGCGTGTCCGCCGCGTTGGCCCCGGTGACGAAGTTGACCAGGTGCCGTACCTGCTCGTCGGCGACGATCCGGACCCCGTCGAGTCCCACGGGGCCGGAAAAACCCGTCGGGCCGCCCGTCACCTTCTCAATCTTCTCCGGCGAGGCGGGCCCCAACGCTCCCGCGCCGAGATAGTTCTTGAGCTTCGTCTCGTTCAGCTGGTGGTCTCCCCTCAGCAGAACGGCCACAACCGTGTCATCCGCCTCGTAGAGGAGCGTCTTCACAAGCTGCGAGGGGCCGCACTCGAGGAAGGCGGAGACCTCCTCGACGGTGCGTTGTCCGGGGGTCTCCTTCCGCTCCACCGGCCTGTGCTCCTCCGCTCCGGCCTGCTCTTCCGGGAGTGCGATCTCCGCCTTTTCCAGGTTGGCGGCGTACCCGCAGCCCGGGCAGTTCAGGAGCAGGTCTTCCCCCGTTTCGGCAAGCACCATGAACTCATGGGAGAAAGAACCGCCGATGGGCCCCGAGTCGGCTTCCACCGCCTTGAAGTTCAGCCCGCATTGCTCGAAGATCCTGGTGTAGGTCTCGAACATGGTCGCGTAGCTCTTCTGCACTCCCTCTTCGTCGCGATCAAAGCTGTAGGCGTCCTTCATGCCGAACTCCCTGCCCCTCATCAGTCCGAAACGGGGCCGGATCTCGTCGCGGAACTTGGTCTGGATCTGGTAGAGATTGAGGGGAAGCTGCCGCCAGGATTTCACCTCCCGGCGGACCAGGTCGGTGACGATTTCCTCGTGGGTGGGACCAAGGCAGAAATCCCGCCCGTGCCGGTCCTGCATCCGCATCAGTTCCTTTCCGTAGGCGTCCCACCGCCGGGTTTCCCTCCAGAGCTCCGCCGGGGAAAGAACGGGGAGGAAGACCTCGAGGGCTCCGGCGCGGTCCATCTCCCGGCGGATGATGCCTTCCACCTTGCGCAGAGCACGGTATCCGAGAGGGAGGTAGGAGTAGATCCCTGCCGCCACCCTCCTGATCATGCCCGCCCGGAGCATCAGGCGGTGGCTGATGACTTCGGCCTCAGCAGGGTCCTCGCGAAGGGTGGGAATCAGGTAGGCGGTAAGGCGCATCTTCTCCTCCTCAAGACAGTTTGTGAGTCTGCAGCTGGGTCATTTCTTCCACTGAGAAAAGCAGGTCCAGGTCGAGGATGACGAGCAGGCCCTCCTGTATCCTCCCCACGCCTTCCACGTACTTCCGGTCCACGGCGAACGCCATCGCCGGTGCCGGGTCGATCGCCTTCTCTTCCAGCTGGACCACCTCCGTCACCTGTTCCACGATGAGGCCGACGGTCTGTCCGGATATCGTAGCGATAATGGTACGCGTCCGGCGGCCTATCTCGACGGGGGGCATGCCGAAGCGGTTCGCCATGTCGATGACGGGGATGATCGTTCCCCTCAGGTTGATCACACCCTCGATGAAGGGCAGGCTCCTGGGCAGTTTGGTGATGGAGTGCACACGGTCGATCTCCTGGATCGCCTGGATACCGATGCCGTAAAGCTCCTCACCGATCCGAAAGCCCACGAATTGCCTTACTCTTTCAACTTTTTCCTCTTCACTCCTACGCTTCTTCCGCTTCAGCACATCATCCTCCTCCCTCGGAGGACGAACCTCCTCGAGGCCTCTGTTCCTCACCCTTCCCGGTTGGTCGCAGCCGGAGCTCCCCGAAAACCGCTTCTTCAAGAGACTCTATCATCTCGGATTCCTTTACGGTTTTCAACACCTTTCCCCTTCGGAATATCACTCCTTTTCCCCTGCCTCCCGCCAGGCCGACATCGGCAGCCTTCGCCTCGCCCGGCCCGTTGACGGCACACCCCATGACGGCCACCGTCAGTGGCTCCTCCACCGCCGAGAGGGCCTTCTGCACGGCCCGGGCCGTCTTTTTCAGATCGAAGCCGCATCTGCCGCAGGTGGGACAGGAGATGATCTCCACGCCCCTCCGCCGCCGGCCGAGGGCTCCGAGAATCTCGTAGGCCACCTTCACTTCCTCCACCGGGGACTCGGTGAGGGAGACGCGCAGGGTGTCCCCGATTCCGTCGGCCAGGAGAGATCCGATGCCGAGGGCGGACTTGACCACCCCCGAGAGCCCCCAGCCCGCCTCGGTGACGCCGAGGTGCAGGGGGTAGCGGAACCGCCGTGACGCGAGACGGTACGCCGCGATGGTGCTCGTCACACTGGAGGCCTTGAGGGAGAGGACGATCCGGCTGAAACCAGCGTCCTCAACGATTTCCACCGCCCCGGCGGCGCTTTCGACGAGGGCCTCGGGGGTCGGCCCCCCGCAGCGTCTCAGGATGGCTTTCTCGAGCGAACCGGCGTTCACGCCGATCCGCATGGCGCACCCCGCCTTCTGCGCTCTGGCAGCCACCACTTTCAGTTTCCTCGGGCCGCCTATGTTGCCCGGGTTTATCCGGACCTTGTCGGCCCCCGCCTCGATGGCCATGACGGCGAGACGGTGATCGAAGTGTATGTCCGCCACCAGGGGAACGTCAGTCCGGGACCGCAGTTCCGCGAAGGCCCGGAGGGCCTCCCGGTTCGGCACGGCGACACGGACGATCTCGCACCCCGCCCGCACCATCCGCCGCACCTGCCTGAGGGTGGCGGCCCGGTCTTCCACGGGCACCTTGGTCATGGACTGGACCCGCACCGGCTCGCCTCCGCCAAGTACGAGCCTCCCCACCGGAACCTTCCTGGTCCGCCGCCGCTTCGCCCCCTGATACCCGCTCATTCTTCCTACTTGTCAAAGAAGCGGTAGAGATCGTTCTTGGTGGCGAAGATCATGAGGGCCACCAGAAGAACCAGGCCGACCTGCTGAAGGATCTCCCTCGTCCTGATGCTGAGAGGCCTTCCCCGAACGGCTTCAATGAGGAAAAAGAGCAGGTGCCCGCCGTCAAGAACGGGGATGGGCAGGAGGTTGAAGAACCCTAGAGCGACGCTGATGTAGGCCACGAGGCCGAGCAGGTTCAGCAGCCCCCTCTCGGATGACTGCCCGACGGCCTGCATGATCATGAGAGGTCCGCCGATATTGTCCGCCGGCACGATCCCTCTGAAGATCTTGCCTATTATGACGACGGTGAGCCTGATGGTGTTGTAGGTCCACTGCACACTCATCCCCAGCGCCTCCACGGGGCCGAAG